>DASRJR010000417.1:0-11621 GCA_035649395.1 Vicinamibacterales bacterium | reverse complement strand
GGTGATGAAAGGCATGCAGGAGATCGTCGCGCGAGTGAAAGCACGGGGGCTGCGAGTGATCGGTGCCACCATCATCCCGCGCCACAACCGGCCGCCAGCCGAGAACAACACCGGCTGGGATGCCGGCAAGACCCGCGTACGTAACGAAATCAACCAGTGGATGCGAACCAAGGCGCCGTTCGACGCGGTGATCGATTTCGACAAGGTCGTACAGGATCCCGCGAACCGGGATCTGATCCTCCCGTCGTTCAACTGTGGCGACGGGATTCATCCGAGCCCGCGGGGATACTACGAGATGGGGCAGTCGGTGCGGCTTGATTTGTTCAAGTGAAGCGATGTCGCCTCACGATGTCACATAGTGCTCGAGCGAGCGGATCATGAACTGCTGCTCCTCGACAACGGCCCGCACGATGTCGCCAATCGACACCACACCGACAACCCGGCCTCCTTCGACCACCGGCAGGTGACGAATCCGCTTGTCGGTCATGAGTGCCATGCAGGCATCGACCGTCGCCGTCGGGTCAATCGACACGACGTCGGCGGTCATGAGACTGCCCACAGCGGTATCGCGCGATGTGTGGCCGTGCAGCACGACCCGTCGGGCGTAGTCGCGCTCGGAGAAGACTCCGTTGATCTCGTCGCCGCTCATCACCAGCACGGCACCGATGTTCTTCTCGGCCATCAACTGCAAGGCATGGTAGACGGTATCATCGGGCCGCACGGCGTAGACGTCGGGCTTGCGCCTCAGGATCTGGCGGACCGTGGTCATCATGGTGGGACCTCCTTGCGCCGGGCTGGGCCCGTTTCGCGCGTCACCGACCCTCGCGACGGGGGCACACGTGATAGCACGTCACAGGAGCCGAGTGCAACATTCCCGTGCAACCCAAAACGTGGGGTCCGGCTTTAGCCGGACCTGATCCTCGTGGGGTCCGGTTTCAACCGGACCCGAGTCAGTCGTGGCCAGCCGCCTTCAGGCGGACCGGTACCAGCCCGATCTCATTTGCACCGCCTCCAGCAGTTGGGCGACTGTGTACACGCCCGATCCTGAAAACTCGTAGCCATCAATTCGTTCAACGATCCTCGCTCTCACAGGATTCTCGAGGATGTAGCGCGCCACGCTTACAGCAGCTTCGTCGCTGCGGAGGACGTGCTCGTATCCATATCGCTGCCACAGGCGATGGCCGAACTCTGCCTGGTAGTGAAAGCCGGAGTACTGCTTCGCCCGCGAGATGAACTCGCGGCAATCGGACTCATCTGCCTGACCTTCGACGAGAAGGTGAACGTGGTCTGGCATGAAGCAGTACGCGATTACGGCAAACTGCAATGCGGTCGCGGCGCGCTCGATTTGCGTACGAACGAGACTGACGGCGCCGGCCTTTTCGAACAGTCGATGCCTCTCATGTGTGCAGAACGTGAGGAAATACTGGTGCAGACCGACGTAGTCGAAGGTCTTCAAGTGTTCGGGGTACATGCACGGGAGGGTGCAAACGGCGGTCCGGCTGAAGCCGGACCCCACGTTCTGTTCTGGTCCGGCTAAAGCCGGACCCCACGTTCTGCCGGACGGCTGGACAGGCTGAATCCTGTTGGCTAGCCCATGCCTGACTCCTGATTCCTGATTCCTGATTCCTGATTCCTGAGGATTACGAGAACAGCGTCGCGGCGACGCGTTGGGCGAGGGCGACCCACGGTGCGGGGTAGACGCCGACGCCGACGACGCCGAGGGCGCAGAGGGCAATCGCGGCGCCGAGGAGCCCGTTGATTCGCACAGGCTCCGGCCGAACGGGTGCTTCGATATACATGCGCCGCGCGACGACGAGGTAGTAGTACAGCGCGACCACCGTCAGGACCGCACCGAGGAAGACCAATCCGTAGAGGCCGCGTTCGGCGGCGGCGACGAAGATGTACAGCTTCGCCCAGAAGCCGGCCACGAACGGGATCCCACCGAGCGACAGCAGGAACACCAGCATCGCCAGCGCGAGCAGCGGTGAGCGCTGCGCCAGCCCCTGGTAGGCGTCGATGCCGTTCGACTCCTCCGATCGCCCCACCGCTTCGACGACCAGGAACGCGCCCATGTTGCCGAACAGATACGCCACCAGATAGAACAGGATGGTCGCGACGCCCGCAGTGGAGAACGCCGCGAGCCCGATCAGCATGTAGCCGATGTGGGCGATCCCCGAGTACGCCAGCATCCGCTTGATGTTCTGCTGCGGAATCGCCATGAGGTTGCCGGTGATGACCGTCATCGCCGCGAGCGTCGCGATGAACGGCATCCAGATCAACGCGGCGGTACCGACGCCCTCGACGTAGAGCCGGATGATCGCGACGAAGCCGGCCGCCTTTGGCGCCACCGACAGCCATGCGACGAACGGGGTGCTCGCCGCCTCGTACGCGTCCGGCGCCCACATGTGGAAGGGGAACGCGGCAATCTTGAAACCGAGCCCGGCAAGCAGCAGGCCCATCCCGAGCAGCATCAGCGGATGCCCGGCCGCCAGCGCTTGTGGAATTGCCGACAGTGCGGTGGTCCCGGTCATGCCGTACACGAACGACATCCCGTAAGCGATGATGGCCGACGAGACCGTGCCCACGAGGAAGAACTTGAGCGCCGCCTCCGGTGCGACGGTCTCGCGTTTCAGGAAGCCGGTGAGCACGTAGAGCGGAATCGACATCAGCTCGAACGCAACGAAGAGCAGAATGAGGTCCCGCGCCGACGCGAGCACGAGCATGCCCAGCAGCGAGACGAGCAATGCGAAGTGATACTCCGCCGACCGACGGTCGAACGCCGGCTGTTTCATCGTCAACGAGCCGAGCAGGCACACTGCGGATGCGAACAGGAACAGCCGCTTGGCGAACAGCGCCAGCTCGTCCTGGATGAACGAGCCTTCGAACAGGGTTCCCTCTCGAGCGATGTACATGACGCCGAGCACGGCCAGCAGGCCCGCGAACGCGAGCCAGCCGATGGCCCGCCCCGGACGAATAAGCCCGGCGAGCAACACGATGACGGCAAGCGCGAACAGCGCCAGTTCCGGCACGAGCGGAGCGCCAAGTGCCATCGTCATCGTCCGAGCCGCTCCACGAGTGGGATCGTCGACGTGTCGATCGGCTTCACGGCAAGTCCGGGCACCACACCGAACAGGACGAGCGTGAACACCAGAATGCCCAGCGCCGCCCATTCAGTGCCCTGTGCGTCGGGCAGATGCTGGAAGTGCGGGTCCTCGCTCTTGCGTCCCCAGAAGATCTGCTTCGCGACGCGAAGCACGTAGATCGAGGTCAGAAATGCGCCGAGGACGGCCGGAAACAGCCACCATCGGTGCGCCGAGCTCCACGCGCCTAGGAAGGTGAGGAACTCGGCGACGAAGCCTGCGGTGGCGGGAAGACCAAGCGACGAGAGGCCGCCGATGGTGAACGCCGTCGCGATGCCCGGCATCATCGTGCCGAACCCGCCCATCTTGAAGATCTCCCGGGAGTGCGCCTTCTCGTAGACCAGACCGACGAGCGCGAAGAACAGCCCGGTCATGATGCCGTGCGCGAACATCTGAAAGACGGACCCGTTCAGCCCCGTCACCGTCAGCGTCGCGGCACCGAGCATCACGACTCCCATGTGCGAGACCGACGAGTACGCAATCACGTACTTCAAGTCGGTCTGCGCCATGGCGCTCAGCGCCCCGTAGACGATGTTGATGCACGCGATCAGGCCGACGAGCCAGCTCCATTCGACTGCGGCGTCCGGCAACAGCCCCATCCCGAGGCGGACAACGCCGTACGCCCCGAGCTTCATCAGCACGCCTGCGTGCAGCATCGACACGGCGGTTGGTGCCGAGGCGTGGCCATCGGGTGACCAGGTGTGCAGCGGCCAGATGCCGGCGAGCACGCCGAAGCCGACGTAAAACGCCAGGAACACCCACGTCTGCAGCGTCGGATCGATCTGCGACGAGGCGAACGTCAGGAACGAGAACGAGCGGGACCCGCCGGCCACGTACAACGCCAGAATGCCGACCAGGATGAACGCCGACCCGAGCAGCAGATACAGCGTCAGCTTCATCGCCGCGTATTCCTTGGTGCCGACGCCGGTGCGCCCGAATGCCCAGCCGAAGATGCCCTGCGGCCGCACATGACCGGAGGATCCCCAGATGCCGATGAGGAGATACATCGGCAGCACGGCGATCTCGTAGAACAGGAAGAACACGAACAGGTCCAGCGACACGAACACGCCGTAGACGCCGGTCACCAGCAGGAGCAGCAGCGCGTAGAACTCCTGACTGCGCTCCTTCACCGTCCACGAGGCGAACACGCCGGCGAAGATGATGATCGAGGTGAGCAGGCACATCAGCGCGCTCATGCCGTCGATCGCCAGCTGATACGAGATGCCGAGCGAAGGAACGAGTGCGAACTCCTCCTGGAACTGGAAGCCGGCTGTCGTCCGGTCGTACTGCCAGTAGACCCAGATCGACGCGACGAGCGAGATGAACGCGCCGATGAGCGACGCCCAGCGGACCAGCAGCGGGCTGCGGCGCGCGAAGAACATGACCACGAGCGCCGAGACGAACGGCGCCCACGTCATCACCGAGAGCAGAGGCAGGCCGGTCACGCGAGCGCCCAACGCATCCAGAGGATGAGGACGAGCAGGCCAACCGCGACGCCGTACACGTAATCCTGCGCGCGACCTGTCTGAATCAACCGCACATCGTCTCCAGCACTCACGGTCCAGGCGCTCACCACGTTGAGGACGCCGTCGACCAGGTAGCGATCGATCCAGCCGATGAACCTCGAGAAGGCAAACAGGAGTGCACCGAGCACGCCCTCGAACAAGTCGTCGAGCCAGAACTTCGCGATCGCGGCGCGCCGGATCGGCCCGAACATCGCCGCCAGCTTCTCGGCATCGAGCACACGTCGCTGATACACCAGCCACGCGAGCGCGATTCCCGCGACGGCCACGGCGATGGCGGACGGCGCCAGCCAGCCGGGCGCGCCCTCGTGCTCGGCGACCGTCACCCCGGGCACGTGCCCGGTGAACGTCGAATACAGACCGACGCCGAGCGACAGCACGGCCAGCAGCCACAATGGCAGCAGCATCGTCATCGGCGGATCGTGCGGGCTGTGGTGTCCGCCTTCAGGCGCACTGTAGTGTCCGGCTTTAGCCGGACCGTGGTGTGTCCGGCTAAAGCCGGACACGACAGTGGGTGCCGGACTCGCAAAGAATGCAAGGAACACGACTCGGAACATGTAGAACGCCGTCAGGAACGCCACGATCATCAGCAGGAGGAACGGGCCGGTCTGATGACCGATGGAGGCACCAAGGATCCCTTCCTTCGAGATGTATCCGCCGAAGAACGGAATGCCGGCGAGCGACAACGTGCCAATGATGAAGACGAGCGCCGTCTGCGGCATGCGACGGGCCAGTCCGCCCATGCGCGGCAGGTCGTTGCTGCCGACAGCATGGATGACCGCGCCGGCGCCGAGGAAGAGCAAGGCCTTGAACAGGCCGTGGGTCAACAGGTGAAGGAACCCGGCACTCGACACGCCGGCGCCAATGGCCGCCATCATGTAGCCGAGCTGAGAGACCGTGGAATACGCCAGGACGCGTTTGATGTCGTCCTGCACACAGGCGAGCACCGCCGCGAGGAGGGCCGTGAAGGCGCCGATCCACGCGACGATGAGCAGCACGTCAGGCGTCAGCGCAAACAGCCACGAGGTGCGGTGCAGCAGGTAGACGCCCGCGGTCACCATCGTCGCCGCGTGAATCAATGCCGACACCGGCGTCGGTCCTTCCATCGCATCCGGCAGCCACACGTGCAGCGGGAACTGCGCCGACTTGCCCGCCGCGCCGAGATAGATGCAGAAGGTGATGAACCCCAGGCCCGCGAGCGGAAATGCCCCGCTCGTCGCCAACGCGCGCATCTCCGACAGGTCGAACGTTCCCGTCAGGCGCCACAACAGCACGATGCCGATCAGCAGGCCGACATCCCCGGCCTTGGTCGTCCAGAAGGCTTTCACTGCCGCGCGCGCCGCTTCCGGCTTCTGATACCAGAACCCGATCAGCAGGTACGAGCACAGGCCGACGAGCTCCCAGCAGATGAAGAGCTGTAGCAGATTGGGCGCGAGTACCACCCCCATCATCGAGAACGCGAACAGCGACTGATAGGTGTAGTAGCGGCCGAGCGCCGCCGGTGGCTCGTCGTGGAGGTAACCGAGTGAATAGAACTGGACGAGGAACGCCACCAGCGCCACCAGCACGAGCATCACGGTGGAATCGGCGTCGGCAAGGACGCCGACCGTGGCGAGCGGCATGCCCGCCGTCGTCAGCCAGTTCCAACTGAGTCGACCGACAATCCCCGCGGCTTCGAGACGCCACGCCAGGATGGCGGCGGCGAGCGACCCCGCCGCCGACAGCACCGAAAAATACGCGGCGAGTCGTCCGGTGCGCCGGAACGGCGCGACGACAGCGAGAAAGAGGAACGCCGCTGCCGGCATCAGCAGCGCGATCAGGGCGAACGAGTCGGCGTCTCTGCTCATCCTTTGAGGAGATCCAGGTGATCCGCCATGACCGTCCTGCGAACGCGAAACAGCAGGATCACGATCGCCAGCCCGATCGCTGCTTCCGAGACCGTGATGCAGATCGTAAAGACCGAGAAGACCATGCCGACCGTGTCGCCCGCGAAGCGCGAAAACGCGATCAGGTTGATGTTCACTGCGTTCAGCATCAGTTCGATGCCGAGCAGGATGCCGACGGTGTTGCGGCGCGTCACGACGCCGAACAGGCCGATGCAGAAGACGGTCGCGGCGAGAATGAGATAGGACTGGAGGCCCATTTCAGTGCGCCGCCTGTAATGCAAAATGCAAAATGCAAAATGCAAA
This sequence comes from Vicinamibacterales bacterium, assembly GCA_035649395.1. Classification (GTDB taxonomy): domain Bacteria; phylum Acidobacteriota; class Vicinamibacteria; order Vicinamibacterales; family UBA2999; genus Gp6-AA40. The sequence continues at coordinate 4,769 of DASRJR010000417.1, read as the reverse complement.
ATCGAATCGTGCCGCGTGCGGCAGGTCTAGCCTCGTGGGCCAGCTCTTTTTGCATTTTGAATTTTGCATTTTGAATTTCGTGCGCGGCCTCTAGTCTTCCGGCCGCGCGAAGTACATGGCGCCCAACATCGCCGCCAGCATCAACACACCGAGGAGCTCGAACGGCAGCACGAACCTGGTCAACACGCTCTCGCCGATCAGCCGCGTCACGTCCCCCTCGATGGGCGGACGCGTCATCGTCAGCGGCCGCGTGCCGATCGCCCGAACGATCAGCCACAACAGCGCTGCCGCGACGATGCCGCCGCCGGCAAGGTGCCGGCTCGTCTGCGACAGCCGCTCACCGACCAAGCGTTCGGTGACGACGATCGCAAACACGACGACGGTGATCACGCCGCCCGCATACAACAGCAGCTGCACGGCGGCGAGAAACTCCGCATCGAGCAGCAGGAAGATCCCGGCGGTGCCGGTGAGCGCCAGCGCGAGCCACAGGACGGCGTGAAACAGATTCTTCGACAGGACCACCGCGAGCGCCGATCCCACCAGCACGACGGCGAGCGTCCAGAAGGCGATCGGCTCCGCCATCACGCCTGGCTCCCTGCAGGCTTGGCGTGCACCTCTTCGGCGCGCGCCATCTTCGGGGGTCCCTGCATCGCGCGCAGGAGATTGCCGGTGGCCCACGACTGCTGGTGCTGAAGGCCGATCGCGTGCAGGCGATCCTTGTCGAGCAGCATCTCGCGCCGATCGGCGGTGGCGAGATCGAACGACTTCATCATCACGATGGCGTCGGTGGGGCAGACCTGGACGCACAGCTCGCAGAACTCGCAGGCATAGAGCTCGAGCGAGAAGCTCTTGGCGTAGTTGCGCTTCTCGGTCTTGAGCATCTCGACTTTGATGACCGCCGGCGGGCAGACGTACTCACACAGGCGACAGCCGATGCACGCTTCCTCGCCGGTGTCCTTCTCGTACACGAGCGCGAGCAGGCCGCGATAGCGGTCGGGATACTTGCGTTCCTCGTCTGGATAGTGGACGGTGACCGGCTTTCGGAACAGGTTCAGGAACGTCACCCACAGCGCCTTCGTCACGGCGCGGATGACAGACAGGGGGCCCACTACGCGAGTTGGGCTGCTGCGCAGTGGGGCGGGCCCTTCGGGCCCGTGGGGCCGCTTCGCGGTGGGGCTGCTGGGAAGAACGGGGTTAGACACCGGCCCTCCAGACCACAACGAACGCGGTGCTCACGAGCAGGAGCAGCGTGAACGGCAGCAGCACCTTCCAGGACAGCGTCAGGATCTGATCGACACGGATGCGGACGAAGCTCCAGCGCACCCACGTGATCAGCAGGAACAGGAACATCGCTTTCAACAGCATCCACAGCGGCCCAAGCCACTCGGGTCCAGGCCCTGCCCAGGCCCCGAGGAACAGCACCGCGCCGAGGAACGACGATCCGATCACGTGCGCGTACTCGCCGAGCTGAATCAGGGCGAACTTCATTCCGGAGTATTCAACGCGGAAGCCGGCGACGAGCTCGGATTCCGCCTCGAGGATGTCGAACGGCACGCGGTTCTCGGCCGCGAGTGTCGACACCACGAACGCGATGAACGCGAGCTGTCCGATCACTGGATAGAAGATGAACCAGAGCCCCTGCTGCGCCGCGGCGATCTCCGACAGCTTCAACGAGCCTGCCAGCAGGACTGGCACGAGCGCGGCGAAGATGAACGGCAGGTCATAGGAGATGATCTGGTTGACCGCGCGCATCGCCGAGAGCAGCGCGTACTTGTTGTTCGATCCCCACCCGGCCATGAACAGACCGACGATCTCCATCGACGACACCGCCAGGAAGAACAGGATGCCGATGTTGAGATCGGCCACGCCGAGGCCGGGGGCGAACGGAATCGTCGCGAAGATCAACATGCAGGGCACCAGGAAGACGATCGGCGCGAGATTGTAGACGCGACGGTCGGCCGTGCGTGGCACGATGTCTTCCTTCATCATCAGCTTGAGCGCGTCCGCGATCGGCTGCAGCAGCCCGTGCGGCCCGACGCGATACGGCCCGATCCGCGACTGCATCCGCGCCGCGAACTTCCGCTCGAGCAGCGTCACGTACGTCACCAGGCCGATGACGACGTTGAGGACGATGAACGGCGCGACGAGGGGAGAGAGCCAGGCGGGCATCAGCGATCGACCTCGCCGAACACGGGATCGACCGAGCCCATGATCGCGACGACGTCCGCGATTTTGTGGCCCGGGATGATGTGCGGCAGCACGGCGAGATTCGAGAACGACGCGCCACGCCACTTCATGCGGTACGGTTTGGCGCTGCCATCCGCAATCAGATAGCAGCCGACTTCACCGCGCGGACCTTCGACGCGCGAGTACGCTTCGCCCTTCGGGATGCGGATCTGCGCCACCGACTTGAGACCGGGCCGCGAGGAGATCGCTCCGTCAGGCAGGCGATCGAGCGCCTGACGGACGATCGCGATCGACTCGCGGAACTCCACCATGCGCACACGGTAGCGGGCGAAGCAGTCGCCTCCGGTTTCGACCGGCACGTTGAAGGTGAAGTCCTCGTACGAGGAGTACGGCGCCGCCCGACGCAGATCGAAGTTCACGCCCGATCCGCGCAGCAGCGGCCCGGCGATGCCGACGTCTTCGGCCAGCTCGCGCGAGATCACGCCGACACCCTGTGCCCGCGCCAGGAAGAACGGATTGTCCTCGAGCAGCGATTCGTACTCGCCGATCCGCGCGTCGATGAGGTTGATGGTCTCGCGGCATTTCTGCGCCCACCCATCCGGGATGTCGTAGCGCGTGCCGCCGACCTGATAGAAGCCGTAGAGCAGGCGCGCGCCCACGAGCGACTCGAACAGATCGAGGATCAGCTCGCGTTCGCGGATGCAGTAGAGGAACACGGTCGCGCCGCCGCCGAGCGCGCCGCCCATGTCCATGCACCACGTGCCGAGCCAGAGCAGGTGCGATGCCACGCGCTGCAGTTCCGCCATGATCACGCGCAGGTACTGCGCGCGCTTCGGCACCTCGATCTTGCCGATCTGCTCGGCCGCCATGACGTAGGCGAGCTCGCTCGTCATCGCGGCGACGTAATCGGTTTTCGACGCAATCGACGGGTACTGGGCGTAGGTCAGCGTCTCCGACAGCTTCTCGTGACAGCGGTGCAGGTAGCCGATGACCGCGTCGACGCCGACGATCGTCTCGCCCTCGAGCGTGAGGATGGCCCGGAACACCCCGTGCGCCGACGGGTGCTGCGGCCCCATGTTCATCGTGAGGCGCTCGCCGCCGGAGTAGTCGAACTCGACCTTCGAGGTCTTCGCGGTGTCCAGCATGGCCTATCTATACGGCGGGTGGGGCGTGTCGACCGCGTATGACTTCAACAGCGGGTGTCCCTGCCAATCGTCGCTGAGGAGCATGCGGCGCAGGTCGGGATGGCCTTCGAACTGAATGCCGAACATGTCGTAGCACTCGCGCTCCATCCACTCCGCGCCGCGGAAGACAGGAACGAGCGACGGGCAGGCCGAGACACCGGGACCTAATCGCGCTTTCATCATCACGCCGACGCCGTCATCGAGGTTGTCGATGCGTGCCACCACCTCGAGCCCCTGCTCCTTCCAATCCACCGCTGACGAGAACGAAAAAAACCGACAGCCGAGCGTGGTCTTCGCGAACTGCGCGAAGGCCGTCCACTGATCGACAGGAAGCGTGACGACGATGGGCCTGCTCGCCGTAGCCTCGGCGGAGGTGGGCGCGTCGCCGTCCACTTGAGCGCTGCTGAAGCGCTCGTCGATGAGGGCCTTGGCCTGCTCTCGGGTCACAGTCTCAATCGACCTTTGGATTGGGTAGGGCGCGACGGCCCGTCTTCCGGAAGTGCGCAATCTGATCCTGCAGCAGGAGCAGCCCGTTGAGCAGGCTTTCCGGCGGCGGCGGACAACCAGGCACGTAGACGTCGACCGGTATCACCCGGTCCACGCCCTTGACGACGTGGTAGCCGTGCCGGAACGGGCCGCCGGAGTTGGCGCACGACCCCATCGAGACCGCCCACTTCGGGTCGGGCATCTGGTCATAGATCCGCTCGAGCATCGGCGCCATTTTGATCGTGACCGTGCCGGATACCACCATCAAATCGGAGTGACGTGGCGAGGCCCACGGCACCATGCCGAGCCGCTCGACGTCGAAGCGGCTGGCGAAGGTCGCCATCATCTCGATCGCGCAGCAGGCCAGGCCGAACGTCACCGGCCACACCGACGACTTGCGCGCCCAGTTCAGGAACGCATCGGCGACCGTCGTGACGACGAAGCCGCCCGGGAAGCTGTGGATCCCTTCGGTGACCGACTCGAACAGCTGCGAGTGCTTGTCACCTTCGGGCCGCCGCTGATGGGTCTGCTCCCACTCCTGGAGATCTTTGATGTTTCGCCAGATCGGCGCCGGTATCTGTGGGACGGGAGGTTTTATTTCCACTCGAGGATGCGCTCCCGGTATGCGTAGACCCACCCCAACGAGATGATCGACAGGAACATGAGCATCGAGAGGATACCCCAGACCCCCAGCCCGCGGACGACCAGTGCCCACGGGAAGAGGAAGATCGCCAACGCATCGAACACGAGAAACACCAGCGACACCAGGTAGAAGCCGACGGGGAATTGCACCCACGCCGGGCCGATCGGCTCGGCGCCGCACTCGTAGTTCTCCATCTTGGCGGCGAACGGGCGACTGGGGCTCAATACCCGTGCGGCAAGCAGCGACACAAGCGCGAACGCGAGGATGAA
>DASRJR010000416.1:0-6241 GCA_035649395.1 Vicinamibacterales bacterium | reverse complement strand
TGGACACGTCGACGATCCCGTACCGGATCGCCGGGCGTCCGGTTCGCCGGGCCGCTCAAATCTGTGCGCATGCCTCGACCGACGAGATCCTGCTGTCGCCCGACGTCGAACGCGTCGTCGCCGGACAGTTTCAGGTCGTGCCGGCGTCTTCCGTCGCGCTGCCGAACGAGCCAGGGGTCCTGACAGTCAAGGTCGTCGACGAGCGGACGGAGCAGGATCGCCTCGACCACATGGCCGGCCGCAGCGGCCTGACCCAATTCACGGGTCGGGACCGGGAGCTGGCGAGCGTCGTCCAGGCGTTCGAGGAAGTGCGTTTGGGACGTGGTGGCTTCGTCACCATCTCTGGCGACGCTGGACTCGGAAAAAGCCGATTGCTCCTCGAATTCCGGCGGACGCTGGCGCCGTCCTCTTCGACGCTGCTGATCGGACGGTGTTCGTCCTATGCGCAAGCGGCGCCGTATATGCCATTCATCCAGGCCATGAGACAACTGCTGCGACTGGAATTGTCGTCGGGTCGCTCGTGGACCGACGCCGATGTCGCGGTGCGATTAGGCGAATTCGCGGCGGGGCTTGAACGGTTCTTACCTTTCTATCTGCGACTGCTGTCGATTCCGTCCGAGCAGTATCGGTTGCTCGAGCCCGAGCAGCTCGAGCAGCACCGCATCACGGTTCAGGAAGCGCTTGCCGCGCTGTTCATCGCCAGCGCCGCCGATCGGCCAACGGTGCTCCTGCTGGAGGACTGGCATTGGGTGGATTCAGCGTCACACGAGACGCTCAACCGCCTGAGCGACATGCTCGCGCAGCATCGGCTGCTGGTCGTGGTGACGACGCGCTCGACACAGACGGCCGATTGGCAACGCTGCGACAACCATCGCGCGATCGAGTTGCGGCCCTTGTCGCAGGCACCGACCGCCGCGATGTTGCACGCGCTGTTGGGCGCCGCGGAAGTCCCGGTGGAACTCACCGCACGGGTCTACGAGCGGAGCGCCGGCAACCCGTTCTTTCTCGAGGAGATCGCTCGCAGCCTCGTCGAGGCAGGCACCGTGCGGGTCGTGGATCGGCGGGTTCACGTCGCGGGACCACTCGATTCCGTCTACATCCCCCCGACCGTTCAGGCCGTCATCCGGACGCGGGTCGATCGGCTCAGCCTCGAAGTCCGGCAGGTGCTGCGAGCAGCCTCGGTCGTGGGACGCGAGTTTACCCGCCAGCTCCTGGTGCGTGTGATTGCAGAACCGGTTCGCGTCTCGCGCGCGTTGGAGGGGCTCGTCAACGCCGGTCTGATTCGGCAGACAGCCGTGCTGCCCGAACCGGCGTACACCTTTCGTCACGCGCTGACACAGGAAGCCGCGTATGCAGGCTTGCTCGAACATCAACGATCCCATCTCCACGGGCTCGTCGGGCAGGCGATCGAGGACGAGTACGCGGGTCAGCTCGACGACCGGCTCGATCGTCTCGCGCAGCATTTCAGCCTGGCCGAGAACTGGCCCAAGGCCATTCACTACGGTCTGGCCTCCGCTGAGCGAATGGCGGGACTTATTCAGTTCGTCGAGGCGCTTCAACTGCTCGATCGCACACACGACTGGGTGGCGATGCTCGACGAGAACAGCCGGCGGGCGACCTCGATCGAAATTCTGTTTCGTCAGGAGCGCTTGTTGGACACGCTCGGCCTGCGTGACCGGCAGCGTCAGCTCCTGAGCGAACTGGTCACGCTGCTGCAGGCCGATGAGGGGGCCCACCGGTTGGCCGAAGCCTACCGCCGCAAAGGCGAGCTGCACACGATCCTCAATGAATTCGAGCTCGCCCACGAGGCGCTGGATCGCGCGCTGCGCCTCCAGCGCGAGCGGGGTGACGGACTGGGCGAACGTGCGTCACTTCGTGGTCTGGGGTTCCTGCGCTGGTCGGAGCGGCGGTACGAGGAGGCCCTCGAGTACAGCGAAGCCGCGCTCGACATCGACCGTCAGCATGGTCGCCTCAGCGCGGTAGTGGGCGACCTGCAAAATGTGGGCGCCATTCTCGCGGCAATGGGAGCGTTCGAACGCGCGCGCGCGTGTCTGGAGGAAGCGCTGGCCATCTCTGAGCCGGCCCGCGGCGGTCTCGATCCCGCGTTTGCGGATGTCTGGCAGCCGCGCCTGCACGTGCTCTTTTCCTACGGAAGTCTGCTCGCTCGCTGCGGAGAGCTTGATCGAGCGCTGGCCTATCTCGGACCGGAAGGTGAGTGCGCGAAGTATCACCCTCGACATCACGCCGCGTATTTTCTGATGGCCGCCGCTGACGTGCAGCTCAGAAAGGGATTGATCGCGGAATGTCTCGACAGCGTCCGCAGCGCGATCGATATCAACGAGCGCGAGCATTTCGCCCCGCAATTGGTGCAGGCGCTTCGGCTCTATGGACAGACGTTGATTGGATTGGGTCGCGAGCGCGAGGCGCTGGCGCCGTTGAAGGAAGCTGCGGGCGTCTACGCCGACCTCGCCGATCGCGCATCGGCCGCTCTCATGTGGTCGCACGTGGCACGGGCGCACGAGCGTCTTGGCGATTTCGTCGAGGCACAACAGGCATGGCAAGGCGCGTTGAACTTGCGAAAGGAGATCGGCGACGGCCGCGGCGAAGCCGAAGCGCTGGAAGCGCTGGGGCGCGTCGCACGCAAGCATCTCCCCGCCTCGGTCGCGCTGCGTTATTACGAGGAGGCCATCGCCCGTGCGACAGCCAGTGGCGACGACGCGAGGGCGGCTCGTTTGCACAACAGCGCGGGCATCATCGAATGGACGCGCGCCAATCACGCGGGCGCGCTGACGCGCTTCGAGAAGGCCTTGCAGCTGCTGCAATCGCTGGGCGACTCCGTTGGTTGCGGCCAGATGATGAACAGCATCGGTGTGGCGTTGAGCGCACTCGGCCGTCGCGACGACGCGCGGCAACGGCTGGTGCAGGCGATCGATCATCACCGCCGCGGGGCACACCGCCAGCTCGAAGGTCACGCGCTCGCCGCGCTCGGGGACATCTGCTGGGACGACGGTCAGCCTGACGAGGCCCTGGATTGGTACGAACGGTCGCTGCGTCTGCGAGTGGAGATCGGGGACGGGCGGGGCGAGGGATGGATGCTGCAGCGACTCGCCCGTCTGCACGCCGCCAAGGGCGATCGGGAGGATGTCGACGATCTGCTCAGGCGAGCCGCCGATCTCTCGGTGCACCACTCGGACGAGGAGTTGATGGAGGCGTGCGAACAGGTGCGCGCCAGGACCGAGTGATGAACGCGCCTGATCGACATCGGCGCGCTGCTGGTCCCTGGTTCTTAGTCGTTGGTTCTTGGTCCGTCCTAAGTCCGTAGTCCGTCCTTGGTGCCGTGGTCCTTGGTCCACAAAGTATTAGTTCCATGATCTTGATCCGGTTTCGTGGACGGGTTGGAGTGCATCATACCGCCGCCTTCCAGGTCATCTCGAAGGTGGCAGGGCTTTGATAATGCAGTGTCGAGTGCAAGCGCTCACGGTTGTAGAAACGTTCGATGTAATCAGCGATGGCGGTGGTCGCCTGCCGGTACGTCACCTGCGTTGGCAGCCCGAGCTCAGTTTTGAGCGAACGAAAGAAGCTCTCGACGGGCGCATTGTCGTAACAATTGCCGGGGCGACTCATGCTACAGGCGAAGCCGTAGGTGCGCAGCAGCGCCTGATAGCGATCACTCGTGTATTGGGCGCCGCGATCTGAGTGGTGCAGTAATCCGCGTCGCCACGCCCGGCGCGCCACGGCGAGCTGCAGCGCGGCGCAAACGAGATTGGTCTCGAGCGTCGGCCGCAGCGCCCATCCCACCACCCGCCGTGACCAGAGGTCGAGGAGCACCGCGAGATAGAGCCAGCCGTCCCGGGTGGGAATCGCGGTGATGTCAGCTGCCCACACCCGATTGGGCGCCGCCACGGTAAAGCCGCGGGCCAACAGATTCGCCGCGGGCTGCGCTATCGGGTCGGCCACAGTCGTGACGCGAAAGCGGCGCCGCGGACGGCCCCGCAATCCGTCGAGCCGCATCAGCCGAATCACCCGGTTGCGCCCGACTGGGTGGCCCGCCTGGTGTAGCGCCTGCTGCAGGCGGGGACTGCCATACGCGCCCCGACTCGCGCCGTGCGCCCCGCGCAGGTAGCCCCGCAACACGGCGTCCTCACGGGCCCGCGTCGACGGCGCGGGCCGGGCATGCCAGGCATAAAACCCGCTCGCGCTCACGCCGAGCGTCCGGCATAACACGCGCATCGGATAGGCGGCCTTCTCCGTCGCGATAAACGCGAAGGTCACTCGCTCTGCCGGGCGAAGAAGGCCGTGGCTTTTTTTAGGATGTCGCGCTCCATCTTCAACTGCAGATTTTCGCGACGTAACCGCGTCAACTCACTGCGCTCATCGTCGGTCAACGGCTCGCGCGGCGCCGGCCGCGCCGCCTCCACCCACCGACAGAGTGTCCCTTTCCCAAGGCCTAGCTGCTGCGCGATCGTCGTGATCGGGGCGTCACTGGATTGCACCAGCCGAACCGCCTCCGCTTTAAACTCCGGGCTGAAGCTCCGTCGTCGGCGTCGAGCCATCGTGGACTCCTTGGCGCATTGTGCGCCTTCGAAGGTGTCCACGAAAACGGATCAAGTCCACAAGCCGACGGCCGTCGGACCATAGGACGAAGGACCAAGAACGGACCAAGACCGAAGCACCAAGGACCAAGGACCAGTTCAAACTTCGACAGCGACCGGTTCCAACTTGATTTTGATCCAACCAGGCTGCCGCGTGTCGAACGCTTTGTAGGCATCGAGGGCCGCGGTCAGCGGCTCGGCCTGCGTGAGGATCGCCAACGGATCGACGGCCCCCGTGCGGACCAGATCGAGCAGACGGGGCAGGTAGCGGCGATGATGGCAATTGCCCATCCGTATCGTCAGGTTCTTGTTCACCGCCTTGCCGATGGGGAAGTAGCGCGTCGTCACGTCGTAGACGCCGATGATCGACAGCGTGCCTGCCTTGGCGAGTGTTTCCACCGCCCATGCCAGCGCCTGTGATGGTGCGTTGCCCGGGTGCCAGTTGTCGCCTTTGGGCTTCGCGTTCGGAGCGATTTCTTTGACCTCTTCCGCGAACTGCTTCTTCTGCGCCTTCGATTGATTCGATCCGGGTCCGCGCGTCGGCGCGTTGGCGTCGGTGCCCACTGCGTCGATCGCGCGATCGACACCGATCCCGCCGGTCAGCTCTCGAAGCGCTTCGACCGGATCGTCTTGCTCGAAGTTGATCGCCTCGGCCCCCTGTTCGCGAGCCATGTCGAGCCGCGATTCGATCGCATCGATCGCGAAGATGCGGCCGGCGCCGAACAGCTTGGCGCTCGCGATCGCGAACTGTCCGACCGGCCCGGCGCCGAAGACGGCAACCGAACGGCCCGGCTCGATCTCGGCGAGCTCGGCGCCGAAGTATCCCGTCGGAAAGATGTCGGAGAGGGCGATGGCCTCGTCGTCGGAGACTTCTTCGGGCAGCTTGACGAGTCCGACGTTGGCGAAGGGCACCCGTGCGGTCTCGGCCTGAAGCCCCTGAATCGCACCCGCGTCCTGCGGACCACCGAAGAACGCCGTGCCCGCCTGAGGACCATTTGGGTTCGCTGTGTCGCACTGCGCGTAATAGCCGGCGCGGCAATACGAACAATTACCGCAGCTGATGCTCGACGGAATGACGACGCGATCACCGGGTCTGAAGTTGCGAACGGCCTTGCCCACGTCTTCGACGATGCCGACACCTTCGTGGCCCAGGATCGTTCCCGACTTCATGCCCGAGATGGTGCCCCGCACGAAATGAAGATCCGTCCCGCAGATTGCACTCGCTGTCAGCCGGACGAGCGCGTCGGTTGGTTCCTTGATCTTCGGCTCCGGCACCTCGTCCAGTCGAATGTCTCCAACGCCGTGGTAGACCACAGCTTTCATAGACACCTCCTCGGTCGCCGGCGGAGCGCTGTTGCGTTCAAAGCCAATACACCACGGCATCGCATCGGCGACGACGGTGGGTTGTGTGCAACTTTCTGGCCCTGCGACTGGCTGAAGCAGGTACTGCCGTAAATCAAGAGTGGAAGAGGCGACTGACCAGCCGCTCGCGCGGAGGGCGAGTCGCTGGTGTGCGGGCGAGGGGCTGATCGGGCGCGATCGAGAGCGGCAGACGAATCTTCGCCACCATCTCGCCGCGTCCCTGCAACTGCATCCAGAGGTGCCCGCCGCAGTCGCTGACGAGCTCGTGCAGCGTGCCGAAGTCGAGG
>DASRJR010000415.1:0-9113 GCA_035649395.1 Vicinamibacterales bacterium | reverse complement strand
CGAGCCGCCGGCACCGGCGTCGGCGTCGCCGCACCGGGCTGCGCAGCCAGCGTCGTGGCCGTCGATGCGGCCGCCGGGGACTCGATGTAGCGTCCGAAGATCATCTTGCCGGCGGTCGTCTGCAGGACGCTCGTGACCACGACGTCGATGTTGCGGCTGATCATCCGGCGCGCGTTGTCGACCACCACCATCGTGCCGTCGTCCAGATAGGCGACACCCTGGTTGTATTCCTTGCCTTCCTTCAGGATGAACACTTTCATCAGCTCGCCCGGGAGCACGACCGGCTTCAGCGAGTTGGCGAGCTCATTGATGTTGAGCACCTGGACGCCGCGGAGCTGCGCCACTTTGTTCAAATTGAAGTCGTTCGTGACGATCTTGCCCTGCAAGGTCCGGGCGAGCTCGATCAGCTTCAGGTCGACTTCGCGCACATCGACAAAATCCACGTCGGAGATGGTGACTTCCACACCCGACATCTTCTGAATCTTCTGAAGGATGTCGAGCCCGCGGCGTCCGCGGTTTCGCTTCATCGAATCGGACGAGTCGGCGACCAGCTGTAATTCCTTCAGCACGAACTGCGGGATGACGATCGTGCCGTCGATGAATCCGGTTTCGCAGATGTCGGCGATGCGTCCGTCGATAATCACGCTGGTGTCGAGCACCTTGTAGCGCTTGCGCGGGGCGGCCGGTCGGAACAGATTCGCCAGGTTCTCGGGCTGCAGCCATTCGCCGCGGCGCGCGCCGATCACGAGCCCGAGATAGGGCAACGCCATCAGGATGACGCTGTGCAGGAACACCACACGGCCATCACCGAGATTCGCCCAATAGAGCGCCGCACCGATCGTCTTCGCGGCCAGCAGACCGAGCGCCCCGCCGAGCAGCGCACCGATCAACTGCGACACCGAGGTGTTGCGAATGCGGAACTCGAGGAGAACGATCAGGCCGCCGAGGACGATGCCGAACAGCGTGTTCAGCAGGGAGCCGAGCGCAAGCGGCTGGAGCTGGTGCGCCGAATAGCCAACCGCCGCGACGAACAGGACCCGCGCCACCACATACCAGGCCATGAAGACACCCCGCGGATGAATCCGGACCAACCGACCGGCAATGAATGATGAACCTTAGAACCGCCGAGACGGAAAATCAAGCGATCAACGCATCCAGCGCCTCACCCACATTCCGGACCCCCACGAGCTCGGTGCCATCCCGAGCGGTCGTCTCGGGGCGCTCGATATTGGCGACGGGCAGCACAATCCGGGTGAACCCCATCTGCGCGGCTTCACGAATTCGCAATGCCGCCTGCGGGATTCCGCGCACTTCCCCGCTCAGGCCGACCTCGCCGAAGACGGCCGTGGCCGGCGCGAGACCGCGATTGCGCACGCTCGACGCCACGGCCGCCACGACGCTCAAGTCAGCGGCCGGCTCGTCGATCGCCATGCCTCCGGCGATGTTCACATACACGTCGTCGCCGGCGAGCGACAGCCCGGCCCGCTTCTCGAGGACGGCGAGGAGCAGCGCCAGGCGGTTCTGGTCGATGCCAATCGCCATCCGCCGTGCGTTGCCGTAAGTGCTCGTGCTGACGAGCGCCTGGACTTCGACCAGGATTGGACGTGAACCTTCGAGGCAGCACAACACCGCCGATCCGGGAGTACCCGACGCGCGCTCGGCGAGAAACAGCTTCGACGGGTTCGGCACCGGGCGAAGCCCGCCGCCGGTCATCTCGAACACGCCGAGCTCGCTGACCGCTCCGAAACGATTCTTCACCGCGCGCACGACGCGATGCGCGTGATGGCGCTCGCCCTCGAAATAGAGCACGGTGTCGACGACGTGCTCGAGCACCTTGGGGCCGGCGAGGCTGCCGTCCTTCGTGACATGACCGACGAGCACCGTCGGCACGTTCTGTCCCTTGGCGGCAAACAGGAATTGCGTCGCCGCCTCGCGCACCTGTCCGATGCTGCCAGGCGCCGACTGGAACTTGCTCGACCAGACCGTCTGCACCGAGTCGACGATGACCAGTGCCGGCTTGAGCCGCGCTGTCTCCTCGAGAATGCGCTCGATGCAGGTCTCCGCGAGCAGATACAGCGGCGCCGCGCCGACGCCGAGCCGATCGCCGCGGCTCTTGATCTGATGCTCGGACTCTTCGCCGGACGCGTACAACACCGGACCGACCGCGCTGGCGAAATGAGCCGCCGCCTGCAGGAGCAGCGTCGACTTGCCGATGCCCGGCTCGCCCCCGAGCAGAACCAGCGAGCCGGGGACGACGCCACCCCCGAGCACGCGATCGAACTCGTCGATGCCCGTCGAGAGACGAAGCCCCGTCGATGTTTCGACGTCCGCGTACAACTTGGCGGCGCTGGTACTCGAAAACTGCGCGTACCGATTCGCGCCGGAGGCTGCGGCGGGCGCGGGGTCCGTGGCCCGCTCTTCGACGAACGAATTCCACGCGCCGCACTCGGAGCAGCGCCCGAGCCATTTGGGCGACTGGGCGCCGCACTCCTGGCACACGAAGACGGCCTTCGATGGTTTCATGACGTCGGCTGACAGGAATCAGGAACCAGGAATCAGGATGCAGCCCTGGGCTAGGTCCGAGCGATTCCTAGCTGTATTGTCGTTCAACTCGCGTGCCGAGGCGGCACACGATCTCCCACGGAATCGTGCCGATCGCGGCCGCGACCTCGCGTGCGTCGATGCGTTGCCAGCTCTCGTCGCCCTGCTTGCCGAGGAGCACGACCTCGTCGCCCGGTTGCACGTCGCCGTGTCCAGTGACGTCAACCGTGATCATGTCCATCGAAACGGCGCCGACGATCGGGGCGCGCCGGCCGCGAATGAGGACATGGCCACGCCCGCACAGCCGCGTGTCGAGGCCGTCGGCATAACCCGCGGGAACGACGGCGATCGATCGTGGCTCAGTGGTTTGAAAGCGCAAGCCGTAGCCGACGCCTTCGCCCGGCCGCAGCCCCTTCACGGCCACGACGCGGCTGATCAACGACATCACCGGTTCGAGCGGAATCGTCGACGCGAGCGGCGGCGGCACGATGCCGTACAGGAGCAAGCCGGGACGGACGAAGTCGTACCAGACGCGCGAGTCACGAAGCAGCGCAGCACTGTTGGACGCGTGGCGAAGCACGCGGGCGTTCGGCTCTCCGCTCTGGGCTTTGGGGTCGAGTCCCTGGACGACGCGCCAGGCGTGTTCGAATCGCTCGCGCTGCTGGTTGAAGACGGGGCTCTCGGGCACATCGGCGGACGCGAAATGCGTGTAGACCGCGTCGAGCCGAAGGTTCGGGCTGGCGAGCAGCTCCGGCAGCGTGCGGCTCAGGTTGTCGTGACGAAACCCGAGCCGGTTCATCCCGGTGTCGATCTTCAGGTGATAGCCGATCGTCGTGCGATGACGCGCCGCCGCGGCCTGCACCGCCCGCGCGGCGCCCGGCGTCGAGATCGTCGGCGTGAGCGAGTACTCGAACAGACCGTCGAGATCGCTGACGCTCAGCGCACCGAACACCAGGATCGGCGCGCGCACGCCGGCCTGACGAATCACACTGCCTTCCTCGATGTCGGCACATGCCAGCATCGTGGCACCGGCCTCCTCGAGTGCATGTGCCACACGCGGCGATCCATGTCCGTAGGCGTTGGCCTTGATGACGGCGATGACGCCGGGTGCGGGCAACCCAGGATCACGCGCCAGGTACTCGCGAATCGCCCGGAGATTGGCTTTGAGGGCGGCCAGATCGACGTGCGCAACCGTGCTGCGAATCATCGAGTCAAAGCTCAATGCATTGTCTACTGCGCAAGGCTGGCGAATCGCGTCTGCTCTCGTAGGAAGGCCAACCGCACCGTGCCGGTTGGTCCGTTTCGCTGCTTGGCCACGATCAATTCGGCAGTACCAGCGTCCGGGCTGTTCGGATCGCGATTGTAGACATCGTCGCGGTAGATCAGGATGACCACGTCGGCATCCTGCTCGAGCGCGCCCGACTCGCGCAGGTCGGAGAGCTGCGGGCGGTGATCCGATCGCGACTCCGGCGCACGACTCAACTGCGACAGCACGACGATCGGGATGCCCAGCTCCTTGGCCAGGCCTTTCAGCGATCGGGAGATCGAGGCGAGCTCCAGGGTGCGGTTCTCATACCGGCCGCGGGCGGTCATCAACTGGATGTAGTCCACGATGAGCAGATTGAGTCCATGCTCGCCTTGCAGGCGACGCGCCTTGGCACGCATCTCGAGCACGCCAATGTTGGCGGTGTCGTCGATGTGCAGCTTCATCGCGCTCAGCGTCTCGAGCGCGTGCGAGATGCGGCCGTAGTCCTTGCCGCCGATCGCCCCGCTCATCAACCGGTGACTGTCGACCTGTGCCTCCGATGTCAGCAGGCGCAGGAACAGCGACTCTTTCGACATTTCCAGACTGAAGAACCCGACGACCAGATCCGGTTGCATCGCGACGTACTGCGCGATGTTGAGCACGAGGCTCGTCTTCCCCATCGACGGCCGCGCGGCGACGATCACCAGGTCACTGCCCTGGAGTCCGCGCGTCATCTCGTCGAGATCGACGAACCCGGTGGGGACCCCGGTGATCAGCCGTTTTTGCTCGAACAGCTGTTCGATCTTGGGAAAGCTGTCCTTCACCAGATCGCGCATCTGCACGAAGCCGGCTTTCAGCCGGTCGTCGGCGACGGCGAAAATCGAGCTCTCAGCTTCGTCGAGAATCAGGTCCGGTTCTTGATCGCCCTCGTAGGCGTTGGTGAGGATCTTGTTCGCTGCGTAGATGAGATTCCGCAGCGTCGACTTCTCTTTGACGATGCGGGCGTAGTACTCGACGTTGGTCGCACGCGGAACGCCGTCAGCGAGCGAGGCGACGTACGCGGGTCCACCGACTTCCTCGAGCTCGCCCGATCGCGCGAGCGCCTCTTTGAGCGTGACGAAGTCGATCGCATCGTGCCGCTCGTTCAGCCCCACCATCTTGTCGAAGATGCGCCGGTGCGCGTCGCGATAGAAGTCGCGGCTGTCGATGATCTGGGCGGCCAGGTTGAACGCGTCGTTGTGAACGAGAATCGCGCCCAGGACGGAACGTTCCGCTTCGAGATTGTGCGGAAGCGTACGTTCCGCTGCAGCGACTGCAGTTTCGGCCATGTGGAGTTGAGATGACGCGGGAGTAACGAGGATAACAGATACAGACAGCGTAGGCCGGGTCTTTAGACCCGGCATCAGATCTTCGGGCAACAACCAGAGTTCCCGAAAAGATCCGATTGGAAGATGCGTCGCGCGGAGGCTGACGCCTCCGCGCTACGGGCGGTGCGCGAGGCTAGACACCCGCGAGCGTCTGGGTGATCTTGTCGTAGTTCGGTTCGTTCCTCGCATCGTCGAGCACTTCGCGGTGGCGCACGATGCCACCGGGATCGATCACGAACACGGATCGCTTCGCGATGTTCTTCAGGCCGATCATGTCGGGATTGGTGACGCCGTACTTGCCGATCACCTCTTTGTTGTAATCACTCAGAAGCGGGAAGTTCAGCTGATTCTGATCGCCCCACGCCTTCAACGCGAAGAACGTGTCGGTGCTGATGCCGAGTACTTTCGCGTTCACTTTGTTCAGCGCGTTGGCCGAATCGCGCAGTTTGCACATCTCGGTCTGGCAGACGCTGCTGAATGCCGCGGGAAAGAACGCCAGAACCACCGGGCCGTTCCTGAGCTGCTCGCTCAACGTTACCGGCTCGCGATCCTGGTTCGGCAGCGTGAAATCCGGCGCCTTGGCGCCTACATCTACAGACATCGATATCTCCTTCGAGAAGAGCCTTGTATTCTAGTATGTCCCATGAGCTCTTCCGCGGCCGCGACGCCGTTCTCCGCCGCCGTTCCGTGGTACCGAACCGTCACCCGCGAGCAGTGGCGCGTGCTGCTGGCGGCGAAGTTCGGCTGGATGCTCGACGCCATGGATTTCATGCTCTACACCATGGCGGTCGGGCAGCTGCGCGCCTACTTCCAGTTCGGCGACGACACGGCCGGCATGCTCGGCACGGCGACCCTGCTGATGTCCGGCGTCGGCGGCACCATCTTCGGCTACGTCGCCGATCGCTTCGGACGCACGCGCGCGCTGATGGCCACGATCCTGATCTTCTCGGTCGCCTCGCTCGGCGCTGCGACATCCCAGAGCGTCCTGCAGCTGCTGTTCTGGCGCGCCGTCCTCGGCATCGGCATGGGCGGCGAGTGGGCGTCGGGCGCGGTGCTGGTCAGCGAAACCTGGCCCGCGGCACTGCGGAACAAGGCAATCAGCATCATGCAGTCGGGATGGGCGCTCGGCTATATGGCGGCGTCGATCTCGGCGGCGATCGTGCTCGGCTCGCCCTCGCTCGGCGCCGATGCCTGGCGCTGGCTGTTCGTGCTCGGCGTCGTGCCGGCGTTCTTCACGTTGTGGATCCGGCGCTACGTGCGCGAGCCCGAGACCTGGGTGCGCAAGCCGAAGGCAGTCGATGGCAAGAGCCCGTTTGCGGTCATCTTCGGGCCCGCCCTGCTCAAACGAACGCTGCTCATCATCGCGCTGGGGTCGGCGGTGCAGTTCGCCAATTGGGGCCTGTTCTTCTGGTTGCCGCAGTTTCTGGCGCGGCCCGTTGCGCAGGGCGGCGCCGGCATGGGCGTCGTCGGTCAGCTGCCGTGGATCATCCCGGTACAGCTCGGTGCCTACTTGGGATACCTGACGTTCGGGTTCATCGCCGATCGGATCGGACGACGACAGGCGTTCGTGCTCTACATGGTCGCGGCAGCCGTGCTGGTGCCGATCTACGGCCAGATGGCGCGCAGCCCGTTCGTGCTCCTGGCGCTCGGCCCGTTGATCGGGTATTTCGGATACGGCTACTTCAGCATGTTCGGCAGTTTCGTCGCCGAGTTGTATCCGGCGGCGGTGCGCGCGACCGGGCAGGGCACGAGCTACAACATCGGACGGATGGCTGGCGCGATCGCCCCGTATACGATCGGCGTCATCGCGACACAGCCGGGCATCGGCATCGGCCTCGCTCTCAGTGTCACGTCAGCATTCTTTCTGCTGGCAGGCGCGCTGGTTTTCACGCTGCCCAACCGCAGCGGACAAGCGCTCGACGAATAAATGGGGTCGGGAGTCATTTTTCACAATTCGTAAAATGACTCCCGACCCCATTTCGGAATTGTCACGATGATGCGCCGAACGTTTGCCGTCATCACGATCCTTGCGTGCTGCCGCCTGATTGGCCGGGGCCAAGATCAGCACGCGCTTCCCGCCTTCGAAGTCGCGACCGTCAAGCCGAGTGGCCCCGCGAGTGCGCCGATCTCGATCCAACGCTTGCCGGGTGGTCGTCTCGTGACCTCGAATACCTCTCTCCCCATGCTCATCCGATGGGCGTACCAGTTGGATGACGCACGTCTGCTCGAGGTCCCCAAGGGACTCGAGTCCACCAGGTTCGATGTCGTCGCCAAGGCGCCGGAGCAGGAGCCGGTTGCGGGTCGAATGCAGTTGATGATGCGCGCGCTGCTGGCCGAGCGCTTCAAGCTCGTCGTCCATCAAGAGACCAGAGAGCTCGTCGCATACGTGCTCGTGACCGAGCCCGATGGTCCGACGGTCCGCGCCTCGAATGCGACTGAGCCGGCAGGTCCGAATCCATTCACGATGAGCGACCGTGGGACGCTCGTCGGCACGCGAGTGACGGCAGACATGCTGGCCACCGTGCTGTCGAATCAACTCGGACGGTCAGTTCGAAACATGACCGGCTTCTCAGGGACCTTCGACTTCACGCTGCGGTGGGCGCCGGATGGGGCGGCGCTGACTCCAGATACCCAGGATCGCGCATCCCTCTTCAGCGCGATCCGCGAGCAACTCGGATTTCGGTTGGACCCGCGCAAGACGCCCACGGATGTCGTCGTGATCGACCACGTCGAGAGGACACCGAGCGACAATTGAAACGGTGTTCGCTTGACCATCCACGCCGACGTTGGTAGGCTCCGCGCGGTCATGGCTGACACGACGGTTCGCTCCTCCGGCGCGGCGACGGTTGCGCCCGCTACCACCGCGCTCGGCTGGCAGACGTGGGTGCCCTGCCTCGGCATGGCGCTCTGCTCGTGGCTGTCGTTCGTCGATCGCCAGGTGCTCAACATTCTGTCGCCGACGATCATCAAGGACACTGGTCTGACGCCGGCGGATTTCACGAACGCGACTTCGTTCTTTTTCCTCACCTACACACTCGGCAACCCGGTGTGGGGATCGGTACTCGACCGCGTCGGTCTGCGCATCGGCATGTTGCTCGCCGTCGGCGTCTGGACCGCAGCCAGCATGTCGCACGCCGCGATGGCGAGCTTTGCCGGCTTCGCCCTCGCGCGCGCCGTGCTCGGACTCGGCGAGGGCGGCACGTTCCCCGGTGGCCTCCGGACGGCTGTCGAAACGCTTCCCGCCAACCTGCGCGCGCGCGGAATCGCGCTGTCGTTCAGCGGCGGCACCATCGGCGCGGTCATGATGCCGCTGCTGCTCGGGCCCCTTGCGATCCAGTACGGATGGAAGACCGCGTTCATCGCCACCGGCGCGCTCGGCGCGATCTGGCTGCTGATCTGGGCCGCGATCGCGCGCCCACCGTTCTTGCCGAAGAGCGCGCCCACGACGTCGAAGATGCAGTGGCCCAACTTGGCGGAGCGGCGAGTCTGGGCGCTGATGTTCAGCTATGCCCTCCCGGCGATCTCGCCGGGACCCGTGCTCACCATCCTGGCGATCTATCTGGTGCAACGGCTCCAATTGACACAGTCGGACGTGAACAACGTCGTGTGGATTCCACCACTGACCTGGGGCATCGGCTACTTCTTCTGGGGCTGGGCCGCCGACAAGTTCGCCGCAAACAACCCGCGGCCGGTCGGTATGTTCCTGCTGCTGACGGTCGTGTCGCTCACGCTCGGGCTGACCACGATGACGAGGTCCGTTCCGCTCGCGATCGGACTCATCTCGCTGTCGACGTTCATCGGCGGCGGATTCCAGATGGTCGCGCTGAAGGTCGGCTCGTACGCGTTCCCGCGCGAGCAGTCGGCGATGATGTCGGGGATCGCCTCGGGCTCGTGGTCGCTGGTGAACTTCATCCTGCTGCAGGCGATCGGGCCGCGATCGAACCTGATGGACACCCAGC
>DASRJR010000414.1:0-7953 GCA_035649395.1 Vicinamibacterales bacterium | reverse complement strand
CGCCGAGAACGATCTGCAGGACTGTGTTCGGAAGGGGACTGTCACCGACAAGGTCGTCCCGCTACTCCGCTTCGAGTGCGACCGGGCGCGTGAATACTATCGACGCGCCGCAGCACAGCGGCCCCGCGTCGACACGCGCAGCCTCGTGGCGGCCGAGATCATGGGCGCGATCTATTACGGCATCCTCGAGCGAATCGAAGGCGCCGGCTACGAGGTGTTCAGCCGACGTATTCGGGTGCCGCGCCCGCAGCGGGCGCTGATTGCGTTGCGCATCTGGATCATGAATGCGCTGGGAATGCAGAATGCAAAATTCAGAATGCGGACGAGGAAATAGGCGCGCACCTCCATGTGGCGATTCGTGTAGTGTCTGCGTTCTGCATTCTGAATTCTGAATTGACACCCGAAGTCATCATTATCGGCGGCGGCTTCGCCGGCCTGAGCGCCGCGACGGCGCTGACCGAGCGCGGTGTCCGCGTGCTGGTGCTCGAGGCGCGGCCGACGCTCGGCGGGCGCGCCAGCGCATTCATCGACCCAGCCACGGGCGAGCGCGTCGACAACGGCCAGCACGTCGTCGTCGGTGCTTATCGCGAGACGTTTGCGTTTCTTCGCCGCCTCGGTACGGACGGAGATGTCGCCCTCCAGCGCGATCTCGCCATCGAGGTGATCGATCGGGCGGGGCGCCGATCGAGACTCGCCTGCCCGCCGCTCCCGTCACCGCTTCATCTGCTCGCAGGTGTGGTGCGTTGGAATGGAATCACCTGGGGCGATCGGCTGGCCCTGCTGGGGATGCGTCGGGTGTTGACGGGCCGCGACCGTACCGTGCCGGCGGGAGAGACGGTCCGGCAGTGGCTCGAACGGCACGGGCAGACGTCCCGGCTGATCGAGCTGTTGTGGGAGCCGCTGGCCGTCGCCTCGCTCAACCAGTCGGTGGACGATGCCGCCGGCGCCGTCTTCGAAACCGTCGTGCGCCGCATGTTCACCGCCAATCGGCGTGATTCGGCACTCGGACTGCCGCGCAAGGCACTCGACGATCTCTATGCGAGCCCGTCGCGGAACTACATCGAGCGCGCGGGAGGAGCGGTGAGGACAGGCGCGCCGGCGCGAGTCGTGTGTGGCCCTCGCGTCGAAGTGCTCGTGCGCGACGAAGCGATAGCCGCGCGCGCGGTCATCTGTGCGACGGCGTGGTATGGGCTGTCAGCGCTCTTTCAGGACCGGCCGCCGGCGTTGGAGCCCGTTCTCGCGGCGGCGGAAGCGACGAGAGCGTCACCGATCGTGACGGTCAACCTGTGGCTCGATCGTCGAGTCACGGACGAAGCATTCGTCGGTCTGCCTGGCCGTACGATGCAATGGGTGTTCGACAAGCGGGCACTCGTCGGCGACGAGAGCTCGCATCTGTCGCTGATATCGAGCGGCGCAAACGAGATCGTCGGGCGCGACAACCAGGCGATCGTCGAATTGGCGCTCGAGGAGCTCCGGGCGGCGCTGCCGGCCGCACGCGATGCCGTCGTACGCCGTGCCGTCGTCGTCCGCGAGAAGCGTGCGACATTTTCGGTGGCGCCCGGCCAACCGGCGCGCCCCCGGACGCGGACCGACATTCCTGGCCTTTTTCTCGCAGGTGACTGGATCGATACGGGGCTCCCCGCTACGATCGAAAGCGCAGTCGTCAGCGGGCATTGGGCCGCGGAGGCTGCGTTGCGGTTTCTTCGGTCCGCCTAAAGGCGGACACGACATCGTCCGGCTGAAGCCGGACACTACATCTGAATGAATTCGATCGTCGTCCATTACCAGGAGCTCGCCCTCAAGGGGAAGAACCGTCCGTGGTTTCTCGGACGGCTCGTGCGCAACTTGAGGCGTGGGCTGTCGGACCTCGACGTGCAGAGTGTCCGAGCGTTAATGGGGCGGATCGAGGTGGTGCTCGGTCCTGGTGCATCTCGCGACGAGGTGGGCGAGCGCATTCGACGGACCTTTGGCATCGCGAACTTCTCCTACGCGCGGCGGACGCCGCTCGATCTCGATGTCATCGCCTCGTCGATCCTCGAGGATCTCGGTGATCGCACCTGCAACAGCTTTCGCGTGTCGGCCAAGCGCGCCGACAAGCGCTTTCCGCTGACGTCGCCGCAGGTCGAGCGTGAAGTCGGCGGCCGCATCAAGCAGGCGCGGGGCTGGCGCGTCAATCTGGACGAACCCGAGCTCGAGATCCACGTCGAGCTGTTGACCGATCAGGCGTTCTACTTCTTCGGCAAGGAGCGCGGCCCAGGTGGGCTACCGACCGGAACGGCCGGACGCGTGGTGTGCCTGCTGTCGGGCGGCATCGATTCGCCGGTCGCCGCGCATCGCATCATGAAGCGCGGGTGCACCGCGACGTTCGTGCACTTCCACAGCTACCCGATCCTGTCGCGGGCGTCGCAGGAAAAGGCCCGACAGCTGGTGCAGTTGCTGACGCGCTGGCAGCAGCGCTCGAAGCTCTATCTGGTGCCATTTGGCGACATCCAACAGCAGGTCGTCCTGGCGGTGCCGCCGCCGATGCGGGTCGTGATCTACCGCAGGCTCATGCTCCGCATCGCGCAGGCGATCGCGCGTACGCGCGGCGCGCTGGCGCTCGTGACCGGCGACTGCATCGGCCAAGTCGCGTCTCAGACCCTCGAGAACCTGGCGGTCGTGGAGCAAGCGTCGGACATGCCGATCTTTCGGCCGCTGATCGGCACGGACAAGAGCGAGATCATGGCAGAGGCCGAGAAGATCGGGACCTATTCGATCTCGATCGTGCCCGACCAGGACTGTTGCACGCTGTTCACGCCCCGCAACCCGTTGACACGCGCCAGGCTCGACGACATTCAGGCCGCCGAGCAATCGCTGCCGATAGAGGAGATGGTGGCGCGGGCGTTGAGCAGCGCCGAGATCGAATGGAGTGAATTCCCCGAGTCGAGCCGACGGGACAAGGTAGGATCAAAAGTCCAGGATCGCGCCGCGACGTGAAAGAGAGGGCAACCGTGGCTACTGCAGGGAGCGTAACGACAGGAACGGGTGGGATCGCGTCAATCCTCGGAGGCGACACCAGCCTGCTCGAGCATCAGTGCAAGACGATCCCCAAGTCCAGCCTGTTGCTGCCTGGCCCCGACTATGTGGACCGGGCTTACGGACTGTCCGATCGATCCCCGCGAGTGCTGGGCGCGCTCCAGTCGGTGCTGAACACCGGCCGCCTGGCGCGAACCGGCTATGTGTCGATTCTGCCGGTCGACCAGGGCATCGAGCACTCTGCGGGCGCGTCGTTCGCGCCCAACCCGGCGTACTTCGATCCTGAGAACATCGTGAAGCTGGCGATCGAGGGCGGCTGCAACGCGGTCGCGTCGACGCTCGGAGTGCTCGGCGCGGTCTCGCGCAAGTACGCGCACAAGATCCCGTTCATCCTGAAGGCCAACCACAACGAGTTCATCTCGTACCCGAACTCTTTCGATCAGATCCGCTTCGCCAGCGTCAAGCAGGCGTTCGACATGGGCGCAGCCGGCGTGGGCGCGACGATCTACTTCGGGTCGGAGGAATCGAAGCGGCAGCTCCAGGAAGTCACCGAGATGTTTCAGCGGGCGCACGAGCTCGGGATGTTCACGGTGCTGTGGTGCTACCTGCGGAATTCGGCGTTCAAGACCAAGGAAGCCGACTATCACCTGGCCGCCGATCTCACCGGACAGGCCAACCATCTCGGCGTGACCATCGAGGCCGACATCATCAAACAGAAGCTTCCCGAGACCAACGGCGGATACAACGCGATCAACTTCGGCAAGACCCACAAAGCGGTCTACTCGCAGCTCTCGAGCGACAACCCGATCGACCTCACCCGCTACCAGCTCGCCAACTGCTACATGGGCCGCGCCGGCTTGATCAATTCAGGCGGTGCCTCGGCTGGCGAAAGCGACTTGAAGGAGGCGGTGAAGACCGCCGTAATCAACAAGCGCGCCGGCGGCATGGGCTTGATCTCGGGCCGGAAAGCCTTCCAACGTCCGATGAAGGAAGGCGCGGCGCTGCTCAACGCGATTCAGGATGTGTACCTGTCGCCCGAGGTCACGATCGCGTAAGCAAGAAGCGAGTTCCGGAGTTCGATCGCATCACTTTCCGAGGAACTCTCTTAGTGCATCCTGTGTGCTTCGGAACGCGAGCTCGTCCCACGGGATGCTCTCCGGTGGGAAGAACTTCGCCTCCGAGCTCTCATCGTCGATCGCGAGCGTACCGCCGAGAATCGTCGCGACGTAGACGATGATGACCGGCGCCCGGCCGGGATACGAGTAGACGTTGAGGAGGCGATCGATGCGGACCTCGAGGCCGGCTTCCTCGCGCGCCTCGCGCACCGCCGCGACAACCACCTGCTCGCCGCGATCGACGTAGCCGCCGGGGAACACCCACTTCCCGTGCCCGGGCTCGATCGCGCGGCGCAACAGCAGGATGTGGTTCTCCTCGTTCTGCAGGATGGTGCCGACCGCGACCTTTGGATCCTGGTAGAAGATGAAGCCGCACCGGCGGCACACGAGGCGGTCGGGTTCGCTCGCTTTGAGGCTGCGGAGCTCGAGGTCGCCGCCGCAGAGCGGGCAGAAGCTGTACGGGACCTCGTCGTGGAAATGAATCACGTAGGCCTCAGGGCCCTATAATTTACAGTGTGTCGATCCTCAAGGTAGCGCGCATGGGACATCCTGTGCTGCGCGAACGCGCCCGTCCTCTCGAAAAATCCGATCTTCGCAATCCGCTCGTGCAGAAACTCATCGACGACATGATCGAAACGATGCACGAGTATCACGGTGTTGGACTGGCTGGACCGCAGGTGCACGAAGGCAGCCGCATCTTCGTCGCGTTGCTCGACGAGGAGCCGGGTCCCGACAGCGATGCCGTCGCGATCATCAACCCGGAGATCGTGCCGAATGCGCCGGCCCAGGAAGAGGGCTGGGAGGGCTGCCTCAGCATTCCGGACATCCGAGGCATGGTGCCGCGCTTCACCGAAATCACCGTCCGCGCGCTCGATCGCGACGGCAGGCCAATCGAGTTGCAGCTCAAGGGCTTTCCCGCGCGTGTGGCCCAGCACGAGACCGATCACCTCGACGGCATCCTGTTCTTCGATCGGATGACGTCGATGCAGTCGTTGACCTTCCTCGACGAATACTCGCGATATCACGCCAAGGACGCAGACTAGAAACGCGTCAGGAATCAGATTCCTGATTCCTACACTGTCACATCCGGTGTGTCTTCGGCGGGAACGGCATCAGATCCCAGATCCGCCAGAACTCGAGCATGTCCGCGGGCGTGCCGATTGAGATCCGCAGGTACGTGTCGAACCGTGGCACCGGCGCAGCGAGCGCGATGCCGTGCGCGCGGAAGAAGTCGAGGACACGACCGACCTGACGCTGCGTGTCGAGCATGACGAAGTTCGTTTGCGAGTCGATGCTCGGCAGCATCCGCGCGTTCGCCTGATTCAGGAATTCCTGACGCTCGTTCGTCGTCAGGCCGGCGCTCTCGCGCACGTACGCCGCGTCCTCGAGGGCAGCGACGGCTCCGCGTGCCGCGATCACGTTGACGTTATCCTCGAGCGCCGAATAGCCGGCGAGGCTGGCGAGGCGAGAGGTGGTCACGGCGTAGCCGACCCGCATGCCCGCCATGCCGTGTATCTTCGAGAGGCTGCGCACGACCATGAGCCGTTCATCGTCGATCGGCTGATCGAGGAACGACACCGTGTCGGACGTCCGCTCGACGTAATCGTGATAGGCCTCGTCGATGAGGATCGCCGGTGTGCCAGGGATGCGTCGAAGAAACGTCTCCAGGTCCTGCCGCCGCGTCAGCGTTCCGGTGGGATTGTTTGGATTGCAGACGTAGACCAGGCCGGTTGTGCCGTCGATCGCGGCGAGCATTGCGGAGAGGTCGTGAGCATGATCGGCCCGCACGGGAACGCTCACGACGCGTGCGCCGCCACGAACTGCGTATTGCGTGACCAGTGGACACGTCGGGTCGGCCACGACGAGTGCCTTCCCGCGACCTGTGAACGACGCGGCCGCCATCCGGAGAATTTCGCCGGATCCGCATCCCAGGACGACCTGCGACGGCTCGACATGGTGATGACGGGCGATGGCTTCGCGCAGCCGCACCAATTCCTCGTCGCTTCGAACCGCGGTGCGGAGCGCGTCCTGCATCGCGGCCATTGCCCGCGGCGACGGCCCACGGCTGTTGCCGGTGAGGTCGAGCCGAATCGGCCCCGGCGAGCCGTCACGCTCGACTCCGGCCGCGGCGCTGCTCGACGGCACACGAGCGGCGTGCGCCATCGACGGCAGCGCCGTCATGACGGCGCCCACGCCGAATTGACGGAGGGCGCTCCGGCGGGAGAGCTTCATCCGGCTCATTGGCCGATCGTCACAGTCACGTTCTGCGAGTGGACCAGGGATCCGCTGGTCCCCGTGACGGTCAAGGTGCTCGATCCGGCCGACACGTTCTTGTTCGTGTTGATCGTCAGCGTCGTTGTCCCGGACCCGGTCACCGACGACGTGCTGAACCTGGAGCTCGCGAATCGAGGCAGACCGGACACGGTCAATGTCACCGGGCTGTTGAACCCGGGCTGGCCGGTGATGGTGACAGTGAAGCTGGTCTTGTCTCCACGGTTGATCAGTGCGCTTGCCGGGCTCACCGAGATCGAGAAATCCGCGCTCGGCACAGTTGGCGCTGTGACCACCAGGGTCGTGGTGGTCGTGCGCGTGAAGACGCCAGTGTCACCGGTGATCGTAAGGGTGTAGGTGCCGGCCGGCGTCGACGCGCTCGTCGAGACCGTCATCGTCGATGAACCGGAGGTGGCGATGGACGCGGGATTGAACGATGCGGAAGCACCCGCAGGCAGGCCGCCCGTCACGCTCAATGCCACATTGCCGGAGAATCCCGCTCCTGGCGTCACGGTGACCGTACTTGCCGCGCTGCCGCCCGCAGTCACCGACTGCGACGATGGCGAGTCAGAGAGTGTGAAGTCTGCCACCGTGATCGTCCGTGTTGCCGCAGCACTCGTGAGTCCTCCGTTGTCGGTCACGGTGAGCGACGCGGTGCGAGTTCCCGGCGTCGAGTACGTCACGGTGGGGTTTTGACTCGTGCTGCTGCTCGGAGTTCCGCCCGGGAACGTCCAGTTGTAGCTGGCAATCGTGCCGCCGGGGTCGGGATCGGTTCCGCTGCCGGCGAACGAGAACGGCTGACCGGCATTGATTGTGACGTTGCTCGACGGGGTCGTGATCGTTGCCGTCGGCGCCTGGTTGGATGCGACTACCAGCGTCGTGGTGGTTGTGCGCGTGAACACGCCTGTGTCCCCGGTGATCGTGAGCGTGTAGCTGCCCCCCGGCGTCGACGCACTCGTCGTCACCGTCATCGTCGAAGAACCGGACGTGAGAATCGACGCGGGATTGAACGAGGCGGAGGCACCCGTCGGTAGCCCACTGGTCACGTTCAAAGCCACGCTGCCGGAGAATCCCGATCCGGGGTTCACGCTCACCGTGTACGCCCCGCTGTTGCCAGCAGTCACCGATTGCGACGACGGTGTAGCCGACAGCGAGAAGTCCGCCACGGTAATCGTCCGTGTCGTCGCACTGCTCGTCAGGCCCCCGTTGTCGGTCACCGTGAGCGACGCGGTGCGAGTTCCCGGCGACGAGTACGTCACGGTCGGGGTCTGACCGGTGCTGGCGCTCGGCGTTCCGCCCGGGAACGTCCAGTTGTAACCGGCGATCGTGCCGTCGGGATCGGTCCCGGTCCCGGTGAACGACACTGCCTGACCGGCATTGATCGTGACGTCGTTCAAGGGGTTCGTGATCGTCGCCGTCGGCGCCTGGTTGGATGCGACTACCAGCGTCGTGGTGGTTGTGCGCGTGAACACGCCTGTGTCCCCGGTTATCGTGAGCGTGTAGCTGCCCCCCGGCGTCGACGCACTCGTCGTCACCGTCATCGTCGAAGAAC
>DASRJR010000413.1:0-5027 GCA_035649395.1 Vicinamibacterales bacterium | reverse complement strand
GCCCTTGACGATGTCCTTCAGGTAAATCACGCCGAGGACATGTCGGCCCTCCGCCACGACGAGCGGCGTGCCACCTTCGCGCGCGATACGCTGGACCAGCGGCGCGAGCGCGTCCGGAACCGACCCGCCGTTCGTGACGACCCATCGCTCGATCGCATCCGCCGCACCCTTCCGGATCTCGCGGACGGCCGGCTCGGTGCGCAACGCGCCGCTGCCCGCGACGGCCATCGCAGGCCGGCCGGCGAGCAGGTCGACGCCAGACATGCGCGTCTGCGCCGTGAACGGCACGAACCTGGCGCCCTGGTCCGACAGCTCGCGGCCGCGCAGCCCGTACCTCTCTTTCGCCAGCACCACGATCGAGCGGCCTTCGGGCGTCTCGTCGGGCAGCGACGCCAGTTGGGCTGCATCGGCGAGCGTCGCCTTGCTGACGCCTGGCAGTGGGATGAACTCCGTCGCCTGGCGGTTGCCGAGTGTAATCGTGCCGGTCTTGTCGAGCAGCAGCGTGTGCACGTCGCCAGCGGCCTCGACCGCGCGGCCCGACATCGCCAGCACGTTGTGCTGCACCAGCCGATCCATGCCGGCAATCCCGATCGCGGAAAGGAGCCCGCCGATCGTTGTCGGGATCAGGCAGACGAGCAACGCGATCAGCACGAACAGCGACTGCGGAGCGCCCGAGTAAGTCGCCAACGGCTGCAGCGTCACCACCGCGATCAGGAACACGATCGTGAGACCGGCGAGCAGGATGTTGAGCGCGATCTCGTTCGGCGTCTTCTGCCGCTCGGCCCCCTCGACGAGCGCGATCATGCGGTCGAGGAACGTCTCGCCGGGATTGGCTGTGACCTGAACGCGAATCCAGTCGGACAGGACTCTGGTCCCGCCGGTCACCGCCGAACGATCGCCGCCTGATTCGCGGATCACCGGCGCGGATTCGCCGGTGATTGCACTCTCGTCGACCGACGCCACGCCCTCGATGATTTCACCATCGGCCGGTATCACTTCACCGGCGGCGACGCGAACGATGTCGCCTTTTCGCAACGCCGTGGCCGGCACCCGCTCTATCGAACCTTCGCGCTCGCGCGTGGCCGTCGTTTCGGTCTTCGCCCGTCGCAGCGTCTCGGCCTGTGCCTTGCCTCGCCCCTCCGCCATCGCTTCGGCAAAGTTCGCGAACAGCACGGTCAGCCACAGCCAGAACGTGATCTGGAACTCGAAACCGAGGTGACCCTGCCTGGTGGTCGCGTCCTGCACGAACCGCCATGTCGTCAGCACGCTGGCGATTTCGACGACGAACATCACCGGGTTCTTCGCCATCGTCCGCGGGTGGAGCTTGCGCAACGAATCCCAGATCGCGCGGCTGACGATCTGCGAGTCCCGGATCGACGCCGATCTGACCTGTGCGTGAGTGGTCATCAGAACACCTGTCCGCTGCGCATCAGGAAGTGCTCGACGATCGGGCCGAGACTGAGCGCCGGGAAGAACGTCAGTGCCCCGACGATGACAACGACGCCGACCAGCAGCGAGCTGAAGAGCGGCGTCGTCACCGGGAACGTGCCGAGGGATGGTGGGACCAGCTTCTTGCGGCTCAGGCTGCCGGCGATCGCCAGCGGTGGAATCAGCATGAAGAATCGGCCGACGAGCATCGTCAGGCCGAGCGTCGTGTTGTACCAGCGCGTGTTGACGCTGATGCCGCCGAAGGCGGAACCGTTGTTGCCCGCCGCCGATGAGTACGCGTACAGCATTTCGGAGAGTCCATGCGGACCCGGGTTCGCGATGCTCGACGTCCCGAAGCCGGGCGACACCGATGACACACCGGTGAACACGAGGATCAGCAGCGAGAAGACCAGCACGGTCAGCATCGCCATCTGCACCTCGAAGGCCTGAATCTTCTTGCCGAGGTATTCCGGCGTGCGGCCCACCATCAGGCCGGCGATGAAGACGGCGAGGACGACGTAGACGAGGATTCCGTACATCCCGGCGCCGACGCCGCCGAACACCACTTCACTCAGCTGGATATTGGCGAGGGTCACCAGTCCGCCCAGCGGCGTGAACGAGTCGTGCCAGCCGGTGATCGCACCGCAGCTCGCGTCGGTGGTCGCCGTGGCAAAGAGCGCCGTGTTTGCGATCCCGAAACGCACCTCCTTGCCCTCCATATTTCCGCCAGGAGACATCGCGGTCGCTGTTTGATCGGCGCCGGCCTTCGTCAGCATCGGGTTGCCGCTGGCTTCCGCCCAGTAGGCGACGGTCACGCCCACCAGAAAGAGAAACGCCATCGCCGCCCATACCGCCCAGCCGTGTGTGCGCGAACCGGTCATCGAGCCGAGCGTGTAGGTGAGGCCCGACGAGATGAAGAAGATACCGAACATCTCGAGCCAGTTGGACAGCGGCGTCGGGTTCTCGAACGGGTGCGCGCTGTTGGCGTTGAAGAAGCCGCCGCCGTTGGTCCCGAACTGCTTGATGATTTCCTGAGACGCCACCGGCCCCTGTGCGATGGTCTGCTCGGTCACGATGGTCGACTGCGTCCTGCCGTCGGCGCTCGTCGTCGTCATCGTCCGCGGATCGACGACGGCGACCGTGTCGTACGGTTTCAGGTTCTGGACCACGCCTTGCGACACGAGGAACAGTGAGCCGGTGATCGCG
This sequence comes from Vicinamibacterales bacterium, assembly GCA_035649395.1. Lineage (GTDB taxonomy): Bacteria > Acidobacteriota > Vicinamibacteria > Vicinamibacterales > UBA2999 > Gp6-AA40. Next base: position 2,393 of record DASRJR010000413.1, on the reverse strand, counting down.
ATCGGCAGCAGTACCCAGAGCGTCGCGCGGACCATGTCGACCCAGAAATTGCCGATCGTGTCCTGCTCCTTCTGGGCAATCCCGCGGATGAAGGCGATCGCCACCGCGATGCCGACGGCCGCCGAGACGAAGTTGTGGTAAGCGAGGCCGGCCATCTGCGTGAAGTAGCTCATGGTCGTCTCACCGCCGTACGCCTGCCAGTTCGTGTTCGTGGTGAAGGAGACGGCCGTGTTGAAGGCGAGGTCGGGCGCCACCCCGCCGAACCCCTGGGGGTTGAACGGCAGCCCCCCTTGCAGTCGTTGCATCGCGTACAACACCAGCAGCGACACGACGCTGAAGAGCAGGATCGCGACCGAGTACTCGGTCCACCGCATGCCGTGGTTCTCGTCGACGCCGGTCGTCCGGTAGATCAGCCGCTCGATCGGGCGAAGGACCGGATCGAGCCACGTGCGCTGCTTCGCGAACACCCGGGCCATGTACGCGCCGATGACCGGCGTCACGACGAACAGGGCGCCCAGGAAGAAGAGAATCTGGAGCCAGCCGTTGACGGTCATGTCAGAACTTCTCCGGTTTGAGCATCGCCAGGACGAGATAGCCCAGCATCACGATGCTCGCCACCAACCCGATCAGATAGTCGAACGTCACGTCTCACCTCACTTCATCAGCCGTTCGCAGAGCGCCACGTAGCCGATGCCGAGTGCAAAGAACGCGATGGTCAGGCCAATGAAAAAGACGTCGAGCACGGCTCACCTCTACGCGCAGCTGCGAGCGAGCAGCATGAGCAGGACGAACGACGCACCCAGCACGACGCCCGCCGTGAACCACGGCCAGGACGGACTGCTGATGTACGGGCTGGCGTATTCGTTGCCTTCGGGACGAGCGGGCCGACCTTCGACCAACGCGCGACGGAATCGTTCGAGGCGATCGATGAAGGCGTCCAAGGCGCGCAATTGCTCGCGTCGAGACCCTTTCAACTTCACGGATGGAAGCACGTGCGTCTCAACCGGCACGGCCAGGTCGTTGTCGATCTCTGGGGTCATGACTGCAGGCTACCCGCCATCCCCGTAAGAGAACCGAGAAGATGGCATAAAGAATTCGTAGAAGAGAGAGGCATAAAGAGTTCGTCAAGAACGGACGCTCTCGGCGAACGCGGCGCTAGCATTGTCGTGTGCTGGAGCCGACGCGACCGAGCGGCGAGCAGCTGCTCGCCAGGCTGCAGGCGGATCAACAGTCCCGTCTGCGCATCTACATCGGCGCGGCCCCTGGCGTCGGCAAGACGTATTCGATGATCGAGGACGCGCACACCCTCAAGCGTGAAGGCGTCGACGTCATCATCGGCTTTGTCGAAACGCACGGCCGCTCGGATACCGAAGCGCTCATCGGCGATCTCGAGGCGATTCCGCGTCGACGAGTCGAGTACCGCGGGGTCACGCTCGAGGAGATGGACGTCGACGCCATCATCGCGCGCAAACCGCAACTCTGCGTCATCGACGAGCTCGCGCACACCAACGCGCCCGGCAGCCGTCATGAGAAGCGCTATCAGGACGTGCTCGACATCCTCGACGCCGGCATCAGCGTGCTGACAGCGGTGAACATCCAGCACCTCGAGACGCTGAACGATGCGGTCGGACGTGTAACGGGCGTGCGCGTCCGCGAAACGATTCCCGACACGTTCCTCGATCGCGCCGAGGAAGTGGTCAACGTCGACGTGACAGTGCAGGAGCTGCAGAGCCGTTTACGGCAGGGGAAGATCTACAAGCCCGAGAAAGTCGAACAGGCGCTGGCGAGCTTCTTCCGCGAGAGCAACATTTCCACGCTGCGCGAGCTGGCGTTGCGTGCGGTCGCTGACGAAGTCGGCGAGAAGGCCGCGTCGCGCCGGCAGCGCGAAGGCCTCGAGCCGGCGCTCATCCCCGAGCGCGTGATGGTCTGTATGAGCTCGGCTGCCGATGCCCCTCGCGTGATCCGCGCGGGGGCGAGAGTCGCGAGCCGTCTGGGTGCGCGCTGGTACGCCGTTTACGTCGAAACGCCGCGCGAGCTGCCCGGGCGGATCCGGCCACAGGATCGTGACGCGCTGCAGCGCAACATCACGCTTGCCGAGAGCCTTGGCGCGACCATCGTTCGAGTGAAAGCCGATCGCCCCGCCGACGGCCTGACCGCATTCGCCAAGCGCGAGGGAATTACGCACGTGGTGTTCGGCCAGAGCGCGCGGTCTCGCTGGGAGATCCTGATGAAGGGATCGACGCTGAATCGCTTCCTCGAGGAAGTGCGGGACGCGTCCGTGCAGGTCATCCCGCTCGGGGAACCCTGAGGTAGCGGAGGTCGCAGAGAAAGGCATCACGCAGAGTTGGCAGGCGATCTCTGCGTGATGCTTTTCTCGGCGATCTCGGCCAACT
>DASRJR010000412.1:0-14906 GCA_035649395.1 Vicinamibacterales bacterium | reverse complement strand
CCACGCTGACGCGCAAGTCGCGATCTACACGGAACCCGTCGTCTACCTGGACGGCGCGCGCCGGGCGCGACGCGCGCAGCTGGCCGGTCAGTTCGGTGAGCAGCGCATCTGGCGAAGTCCACGTCTCGCTCCAGAAGCGCTTCTGAGGGGCGCCGCCGATCAGGAGACGCGCCGATGCAAGCATGTCGGACAGCCTCGCGATCGGAGCCTTCCACGTCAGCCGCCTCGCCCGCGCCGGGTCGATCGTCTGCGGGGGCGACCACTTCCCGCGGATGCGCCCCGCAAAACGCGCCAGCGGCTGAAGGAAATGCAGCCACGCGATCAACAGCCGATGAGAAATGCGACTGAAGGGGCCGTGCACGCTCGCAACGCCACGAAGATCCGAGCGCCAGCCAAACCTCAAGCAGCGCGCAAGGGTCGTGAGCCAGCCGAGAACGCCCGCCAGAAGCAACAGTACGGTCAACCCGATATAGCCGCTGGCGAACGTGGCTGCGCCGGCAACGACAGCGAGCGTGGAGAGTCCCTGCCATGCCGGCGAATGCGGTAGCAGTTGCGCTGGATGCACGCTCGTGGAGTAGACGGACGGAAATGGCGCCGTTCCCCAGACGCCACTGTTGACGCGGCGCTGCGACAGCGAGCGGATAAACGGCAGCGGGCTGTAGATCCGTCCGTGCCACAGCATGGTGCCGTGTGCGAACTTCTCGGGATGGTGGGCGTCGAGCCACGCCTCGCCCTCACCGTACCCGATCTGCTGTCGCCAGTACGCCTTGATCGACGGGCGATGATGGTGCCAGACGAGCGCCGACGGTGAGAAGCCAATCCGCTGCTTCTTCGCCTGCAGCCGCCAGCAGATGTCGACGTCGTCACCGGCGCGCAGATAGACCGGGTTGAATCCATCGATGGCGAGGAGCGCTTCCCGCCGGAAGGCCATGTTGCACCCGGGCACGTGCTCGGCGATTCGATCGTCGAGTAGCACGTGGGTGGGTCCGCCCGGAGCGCGCGCGACGCACTGCGCGACGAAGGGATCGTCAGGGGGCACCAGGTTGGGACCGCCGGAACCGACGACATCCGAGGTCAGGAACGGTTGCACCAGATAGGTGAGCCAGTCCCGATCGACGCGCACATCGGCGTCGGTATAGGCGACGATCTCACCGGTTGCAGCCGAGAGGCCGATGTTCCTCGCCGCGCTCAGCCCGCCGTTGGGCCTCTCGATGAGGCGCACGGGGTATCGCCGGGCGATGTCACCAGTCGCATCACGAGAGCCGTCGTTGACGACGATGACTTCGAAGTCGGGATAGTTGAGGCGCCCCAGCGAATCCAGGCAGTCATCGAGGGTGTCGGCGGCGTTGTAGGCGCAGACGACGACCGAGACCCTGGGCCACGTGTGGATGCTGGCTTCCGCGAACGGCGCCGACGCAAACGCAGCGCTGACCTCGGCCAACGCCGGTTTCGGGCGCCGATCTGAATCGACGAGCCCGAAGGCCCAGTCCTCGATCTGACTGCCTCCGCGCCACCATTCGTCGGTCCACGAGAACGCCACCGCGCCGCAGAGTCCTTCCTCGAACGCCGCGCGGATGTGCATCGCCGTAATCGCGGCCTGCCCGTCGGTCCCCTCGCGGATGCTGTCGGCGCCAGCCTCCGCCAGGAGAAGCGGACGCGGGCCGGCGATCTGCTGGAGTCGCGCGAGGTATGCGCGCAGGTCGTGTTCACGGTGCAGGTAGACGTTGAACGCGCAGACGTCGAAGCAGTCGAGCTCGAGATACTCGGTCGGCGGGTAATTCACATATGTGAGCAGACTCTCGGGCGATGCGGACCTGGCGTCGGCGCAGAGCTCCTCCAGGAACCGCGTCACGCGTCTCTGCCCGTGCCAGCGCACGACGGACGGCGGAATCTCGTTGCCGACCGCGAGCAGCAATGCGGCAGGATGCGAACCAACCATCCTGACGTGCGCAGTAACCTCGCGCCGGATATCGCGCGCTAATCGCGCGTCGTCCAGGAACGCCACGTGCTGCGACCAGGGCAGCCCGATGATGACGCGAAGGCCGCACCGCGCGGCCTCGTCAAGCAATGCGAGTGAGGGGGCTGTGTAGGTGCGGACGGTGTTGAACCCGGACCGTGCCATAAAGGCGAAGTCGGACCGGACCTGCTTCAAAGGCGGGAAATGGCCGTCGCCTTCGCTCGGCGCGAAGGTCCCGTAGCAGACGCCCTTGATAAGGAAGCGCTCGCCTGCCGTCTCGATGAACTTGCCCGCCGTCCGAGGGCGCATCGCGCAGTCTCTGTTGGCTCCGGTGGCTTGTAGCGCACCCCTGTGACGGCATCACCGACGGTTGAGCGCAAAGTGGTCTAAGCAACGATTGCGCCAGAATGGCGTAACGTAGGCTTGGGCCGAGACGAGTGTTTGACGTTTCTGGCCTGCGTGTATCCGAGAAAAATCTACACAACGCTGCGCAATCTATCTCAAGCGGTAGACTTGATCAACCTCTATTGGGCTGGCGACGCGGATATCGACACGTATCGAGTGATGCCGGCCTTTAGCCGAGTTCGAAGACGATGGCGCGCGCGTTCTCGAGCACGCAGCGATGCACCCGCCTCAGGTGTTGTTCAAAGAGCGGATAGGTATCGAAGAACCAGAAGGCCGGCCACAGCAGCGCGAAATGCGTGGCGCCAGCGGCGTGCAGCCGGTTCAGCTCACCGATGGCGTGCGCATCGTCGGCGGGCGGACCAAAGTACTGTCCCTGCTTCTCGACGAAGGGGAGCCGAGCGCGCTCAGCAATCTCTTTGCCGAACCCTCCCTCCTCTAGATCGGCGACGATGACCACCGCATCAGGTGACGTGACCGCTGCCAGTTGATCCTCCACCATGTGGACCGAGTGGGAGTGATGGCTGCGGCCGTGCCATCTGTTGTCGCGGAGCGCGTGCCGCCCCGGCACGATGAAGTGATACGACGGAGGGCTGCCGAGACGGTCCACCCACGTGTATCCGAACTCGCGCAGTAAAGACGTGGCTCTTTCGAGCGCATCCTCCGTGATCAACTCGATGAAGATCTGCGGCCGATGCTCGCGCAGGAGCGTCGTGGCGCTGCGTAGCACGCCCATCTCCATGCCTTCGACATCAATCTTGAGAAACGTGACCGGAAGGGGCGGCAACGAGGGCGCAAGTTCAGCGATCACGTCGTCGAGACGCCGAAGCTCGATGCGTTCGCCAGCGGCTGCCGCGGCCGCCGGACCAGGTATGATGTGGCTCGCGCCGATGTTGCCGCCGTGTTCGTCGCGCAAGGCCATTGCGCCGACCACGTCGGTGTCACTGATGCCAACGGGCACGACGGTGGTCCGCTCTCCCAACGCGTTCGCGTCGATGTTACGACGCAGGATCGGATGAAGACGGGGGTTGGGCTCAATCGCCACGACGTAGTCGGCGCAGAAACGACCAAAGAACACGGCGTGGTTGCCGATGTTGCTGCCCACGTCGAGATAGATCCCGCCACTCGGTCCCACCATGGCGATGTACTCGAGCTGATCGATTTCCCAGAATGTCTTCTGGGTGCGGATGACGTACGCGATCTTGTCGTCGGCGTCATGGCCCTCCAGGCGCACGAACACGGGGTTGTCGTCACCAGACCACCATGCGTTACAGATGAAGCTGGTCGCGGTAGGGGCGTGCCTCACAGGCGCCATCAGGTGCTACATTACCTGACTCCGCGTCACATTCGGACCGAATGAGATTGTCTCCAATCCTCGAGGTGTGTTGTAGAAGGATGGCAGCTTGAAGGCGGTCCTGCAGTGGGCCATGCTGGCGGGCGCTCTCGCGCTGCTGAATGCGTCGCTGACGTTCGAAAACGTCTGGCCAACACTGTCGGTCCAGTGGAATGCAGCCCTGTCCATCGAGGTAGCGCTCTGCGTTTTGGGCCTCGCGGCGGCCGTCCGCCGGTTCAGCGCGCCGCCGCCGGTGGCCGTGCGGATTCTCGCTGCGATCTGGGTCGTCCTGGTGATCGGGCGCTACGAGGACGTGACCTCACGATCGCTCTATGGTCGTGACATCAATCTGTATTGGGATCTACGAAATCTGCCGAGCGTGGGTGGGATGCTGTCGTCGGTCGCGAAGCCGTGGCTGGTCGCAGCCACGATCGCGGGCGTCTCACTAGTACCGCTCATCATCTCCTTGCCGTTCTGGTGGGCGTTTCGCTGTATCACCAATGCGTCGAAAGACCCGCGCGTCCGGCACGTGCTGACGGCCGTTGCGGGCGGAGTCCTCGTCGTGGGCGTCGTTCAGGCTCTTGGCGTACCCGTGCCCCGTAACCTGCGTATCGTCGAACCGGTGACGGGCGTCTACGCGCGGCAGGCGCGCCAGCTCATCTATGAGATCAGTGGCGCTGGATTACGCGTGCTTCCACCCGCTCCAACCATGCGCTCCAATCTCGGCCTCGTCAGGGGCGCCGACGTGCTCCTCCTCGTTGTCGAGTCGTACGGCGCCGTGAGCTGGGATCGGCCCGCGCTCGTCGAAGCACTTGCCGCAAGTCGCACACGCCTCGATACGGATATTCGTGACACTGGGCGGCGAGTGGTTTCGGCGCTCGTCGAATCGACAACGTTCGGCGGCAAGTCGTGGCTGGCGCACGTCAGTCTGCTTTCTGGCACCGAGGTGCGCGACGAGCAGACCAGTGTGCGGCTGATGTCCCAACGACGCGAGACCATGGTGAATGCGTTCTCCCGTCAAGGCTACCGAACCGTGGCCATTATGCCAGGCGTGCGAGCTGCGTGGCCGGAGGGCGCATTCTACGGATTCGATGAGATCTACGATGTCGCTCGCCTCGGCTATGAGGGGCCGTCATTCGGGTGGTGGGACATTACCGATCAGTTCGCGCTCGCCCGGATGGATGCGCTCGAGATTGCGTCACACACCCGCCAGCCAGTGTTCGTCTTCTTCCCTACGATCAGCACGCACACGCCGTTCACACCGGCCCCGCCGTACCAGCCGGATTGGAGCCGAATCCTCACACCCACCCCGTATGACGACGAGGACCTGGCCCGCGCCTGGGCACAGGAGCCCGACTGGTTCAATCTCGGGCCGAGTTACGCGCAGGCGCTCGACTACTTTTACGCGTCGCTTGGTGGCTATCTTCGCCTTCGCGCGGACCGCGACTTCGTGATGGTGCTCATCGGCGATCATCAGCCGCCGGCGATGGTCAGCGGGGAAGGGGCTACCTGGGATGTGCCGGTTCACGTGGTCACCAACCGGGCACCGGTCCTCGATCGTCTGCTGCAGCGGGGGTTCCGGGATGGCCTCCGGCCAAGTGGGCCCTCGGCCATCAAGATGAACGGCTTGCTGCCGCTTTTGCTGGACGCGTTTGGCGATGAGTAACTACGCCTGAGTTCGCGCGCGATCTTGCTGGTCCGCGATTCGTATTCCACACGATACTTAGACTGGTGACTGCAGCACTCGACAGAACCTCCCACCGCGATTCACGCGTCACCGGACAACTGCTCGGGGCCGCGCTGATGCTTGGGGTGTCGCTCGTCGCCATTAAGGCCTACCATCTCGGTGTCCCGCTGCGTGACGGGCTGTCGGATTACCTGCGCTGGATCTTCGCGGTCTCGTACGTCGATGTGCTCTTCGCCACAGTGTGCTGGGCAGTTGCCCGCCTGGCGTTGCTAATCGCCTGGCGGCGACCGCTCGCCGCACAGGCGATCTCTGGCGCATTCGTGGCCTTCGCAGCATTCTGCTGCATCTACGCAGTCGTCAACATCATCCTGTTCGGCATCGTTGGCGGATTCTTGACCTATCCGCTGCTGGCTGTCATCGGCGAGGTGCGCATGGTGCGTTCCTCAGTCGGCGCACACGTGACGCTGCCGACGATCGCCGGCCTGATCGGAATTCCATGTGTGTATCTCGTTTCGGTGGCCGCCTTGACTCGCCTCATGCGATCGGCATCGTCGACGAGATGGGTCAGTGCGAGTCCGGCGATCCTCGCAGCAGTCTGGGTTGCGGCGGGCCATTACGCGTATGTGACAGACTTCGACGAGCGCTCCGATCGGCAGGTTGCCGAAAGCCCGCATTGGGCGATCGCCGCGTCGACATGGCGGGTGTTCGCCGACGGTGGCTTCGTCCGGATGACCGGGACGTTCACGCCAGGCGACCTCGCGGACTTCGACCCACCGAACGTGCGGCAGGCGCAGACGGCCTCCTTGCCGTCGAGGGAGATTCGTCGCGCGACCGCCGCGCTCGACGTGCGTCCCATCACAGCCCGCCGGCCGCCCAATGTCGTGCTCATCGTCCTGGAGTCGGTAGCGGCTCGGTGGACCAGCCTGCACAATCCGCTTTATGCCACGACACCAACGCTGCAGGCGGAATCGGCGCGCAGCGCCGTTGTGGACAATTTCTACGCGCACATCGGTCGAAGCTCCAATTCGATGGTCGCGATGCTGTTATCGACATACCCGAAGCTCGATTTTCAAGAGGTCACACAGCAGTATCCGGGCCTTCCCGGCACCTCGCTGGCGACGATGTTTCGAAGCCAGGGGCATCGGACGACCTTCGTCACGCCGAGCGACATGGCATGGGCCGGTTGGCGCGGGTTCCTCGAAGGCCACGGCTTCGACGACGTCCTGGATTACCGCGACCTTGCCTGTCCTGCGATGGTCTCGTCGTGGGGAGTCGAGGATCGCTGCATGGTCGACGAGGTCGTGGACCTGATTGCCAGTGCCGGCACGAGGCCCTTTTTCGTGACCGCGTGGACGACGCAAACGCACCATCCGTACGAGCCCAGTCCTGGAGTTCCTCTGCTCAATCTGCTGCGGGAGTCGACCCCGGACGACTGGGAGCTGGGCCGGTACCTGAACGTCGTGCACGAGACGGATCGCCATCTCGCACGCATCTTCGAGGCAGTACGTCGCGCCGGTCTCGAGCAGGACACGCTGATCGTCGTGACGGGCGATCACGGTCAGGCGTTTGGATATCCACACAACACGTACGTTCAGGGCCGCACTGTGTACGAAGAGGACGTGCACGTGCCGCTGATGGTGTGGTACCCACGCAGGTACAAGGCGGCCGCTCGCGTGCCGGGGGTCGGTAGCCATGTGGATCTGGCGCCGACGATCGCCGATCTGATCGGACTGCCGGCAGCGCCAGAGTGGCAGGGACGCAGCCTTTTCGACGAGAGTCATCCGCGTCGCGCGTACTTTTACGTCGCGGAAACTCATTTCCGGCTTGCAGTTCGCGAGGCGAACTGGAAGTACATCTACAGCGTCCACGATGGACGCGACGAGCTCTACGATCTGCAAGCCGATCCGCTGGAGCAGCGCAATGTCGCCGCGCAGCATCCCGATCGCTGCGATCGCTTGCGGCAGCGTCTCGTAGCCTGGACCGAAGCGAATCGCCGACAGTACGAGCAAGTCGAAGCGAGATTGTATCGGTGAGGCCGAGGACGTCGGCGAGCGCGTGACGACAACCGCGAAGTGTTCCACAACTGGATCGACGCCAATCGCGTAGACGCAGCCTTTGGCGAAGGCGGCCTGCGGTCGAAGTCGGCATTGACGGCTTGCGAAAGCGGCGGGAGATGGCGGCCGGCTGCTTCGGTAAACCGCCCCCCCAAAGTCGACGTTCGGCTACGACGTCGGTTGTGTCAGTCGCGAGCGGACGATCAGATGCATTGCGTTGCGCTGATACAGCTTGAGCAACGCGTCACGGGCCGCTGCCGCGTCCGCCTTGTCTCCGGCTTTCTCAGCGGCGAGCACACCTTCCGATTTGCACCATTCGTTCGTGCGGACACACTGGTCGAAATGCGCGCGCGCACCTGCGGCGTCGCCTGACGCCACAGCGACCTGTCCGCGGGCGAAGTGCTCCTTTACGCCGGTGGCAGCGTGCAGCCATCGGTGGCGCGCGAGATAGGCAGGGCCTTCCCAGACTCGTCGACGGTCGATGCCTGCGCATGCGACAGGCCTGTTCGCCTGCGCGCCCTGATGCGTTGTTCCAATCGAGTTGTTCGTATTCCGCGTCGAAGTCCCAGACACCGGGGAGATGAGTCACATGCTGCCATTTGCGCGCCGTTCCCTTCTTCAGCTGGCGATCCTGACCCTGTTGGCGCCGGCACTGGGGCTGCCAGCGGCCGCCCAGACGCAAAAGCCAGCGGCCGCCCAAACGCAGAAGCCCCCCGCCAAGCCTGCGCCCAAGACCGCTCCCCCGGCAACTGCCAAGCCGGTGCCGGCGAAGCCACCAGAACCTGTCAAGCCACCCGCACCGCCGCCACCGCAGGACGTCCGCTTCAAGTCGACCTATACGACTGGCGACATGAAGACTGAGAGCGTGACCTACATCAAGGGTGAACGGGAGCGTTTCGAGTTCCAGGACATGGTCCTGCTCAAGCAACGCGACCAGAAGCGCACGATTCAGATCAGCAAGGCTGCCAACACGTACCTCGTATCGCCGGACGGCATGCCGGCACCCATCGTCCCGGGCGCGCCAGCAGCAGCTCCGCCCAAACCGCCTGGCGTCATCGTGGTCGCCACGACCATCGTCGATACTGGCGAGCGGAAGGAAGTGTTCGGCCGGCAGGCCCGTCACGTGAAGACGATGATCGACAAACAGCCGATGGCCGGTGCGTGCGATACCACCCGGCAGCGCTTCGAGACCGACGGGTGGTACATCGACGCGCCAGGCACGCTGACGCTGCCAGCGAGCCCGGACCAGAGTGTAGGCACGATGCCTGACGGCTGCGCCGACAAGATCCAGGCCACGAGCAACGGCGACTCGAAAGTCTTCGGGTTCCCGATCGCGTATACGACGACGATGACGGGCGAGGACGGGAAGCCCATGATTGCGAAGATGGAGGTGACCGAGTTCGAACAGACGACGCTCGATCCGGCGCTCTTCGAAATTCCGCCCGGCATGAACGCGGCGTTGAACTTGCGCGAGCTGTCCAAGGCGTTGAGCGATGCCAATGAGGTGCAGCTCGCGGCGGAAAGTACGGCCCCGCCCGCGCCTGCCCCAAAGACGCCGGGTGTTATTCGTATCGGCGTGCCGGAATTCACCAACAAAACGCCGCAGGCCGTCGACACACGCACGCTGCGTCAGCGTCTCATCACGAACCTGGGCGACCTCAAGTTCGAAGCCGTGCCGATGGTAGCCGCGCCTCCCGCGGATCTGCAGAAGCGTGCGAACGATCTCGGGTACGACTACCTGCTGGTGGCGGAGGTCACCGAACTGAAAGTGTCGAAGCCTGGTGCGTTCGGCGGCCTCATGAAAGCCGCATCGGTCGCCGGTGGACGGGGCGGAGTCACTGGCGCGGCCGCCGGCGCTGCCGCCGGCGCCGCGGCGCCCAAGGAGAACACTGAGTCGAGTATCGCGGTGAAGCTCCTGCAACCCGATGGCAAACAGCGCTTCTCCACGACGCTCAAGGGCAAGGACGGTAGCGACTTCAACTTTCAAACAGCCCTTGGCCTTGCGAAGTTCGCCGGCGCGATGTACCTCACGATGTTCGCTGGCCCCCAGATGTATATGCGCTTGAATAGCTTCGGGGCTGCGAACCTCGGTGGCATGGGCATGCTGGGAAGCCCGATGCTCTACCAGATCCAGGCGAGCGGACTCGGTATTGGCAAAGGCGCAGGGATCGATGCGACGGCCGGGGCCGCGTCATACCTGATGCAGCAAGCCGTGACCATGAACGACCTGGGTGGTCTGGTCGGTCTGCCCGGACAAGGTCCGTCCTATGACGAATCGCTCGGCGAGGCAGTCCAGCACGCAGCCAAAGCCGTGCAAAAGGCGCTCGAGAAGAAGTAGAGGAGACCGCTGACGGTCATCATCGCGGGGTGTCCGCCATGCTCGCGATCAGCCACTCGCCGTCTATCTTACGGAGAGAGAAAACGTCCCGCGCGGTTCGTTGCTCCGGCACGGGGGTCGTCGCGGGCTGGCACAGGTACGTCGTCTGAACCGTGACAGTGGCCGCCGTCGGATCGTTTTCCGCAAGGGCCATTGTCATGTTGTTCGCGAAGCTCACCTCGTAGGCTCGGCAACCGCGAAACTGACTGTCGATCCGTTGACTCGTCTCTTGCGGAAGTGACGGATAGACGGCGCGCAGCGCCGTCAAACTCCTGGCCGAGTATGCCTTCTGGTATCGCTCGAGTGCCTGGACAATTCCGGCGCGCTCCCCGGCCAGCGTGCCGGCACCAGGAGTCACAGCGGGTGGCGGACTCGGCGCCGCTGCCACTGGAGTCTCGGTCCGCGTGGGCACCGGAGCCTCGGGGGTCGGCGATGGGATCGCAGGAGGCGATGACGCCGCACTCGCTGGAGGAGCGCCCGGTTTGGCAGCCCTCGCGGCCGCCGTCGTCGCAGCCGCGGCCCGTGCTTCGGACTCCGCGCGTCGATATGCCTCGGCGGCCACAAGCGCCTGTCTGCCAGCATGCACGTAGTCGCTTCGGCTTGACGCAGCGTCGGCAATATTTCGTGCCTGTTCCGCAGCCGCGTACGGAGCCGGTGCCAGTTCGGCAGCCTTCTGACTCGCTGCGGCCGCGAGCGCCGCATCCATTGAACGAGCCGCCCCCTGCGCCACGGAGTGGGCGAGCGCGGTGACGCGTCGGTCATCCGATGGCCCGATGCGATCTATTTCCGCGAGCGCCGCCGCGACGTTGCCCCCCTGATTCAGCTGGGCTATGCGAGCCAGTTGCGCCGACAGCGAATCGGCCACCGTTGGGGGCGCCGCCGCGGCTGCCGGGTCCACGGGCGGATTTGATTGTTGAGACGTCGCCACGCCGCCTTGCGGCGTCGCGGCATTGGGATCGACGCGTACAGGGGCGGATGGATTCGAGTTGCCTGGCGCGTCGGGCCTGTTCATCCACAACACGACACCGCCGATCGAAAGTACGAGCACGGTGGCCGCGACGACTATCGGCGCCCTGCGGGGTGAAGAGCCGGTCCCGCTTACCGATTGCGTCGATCGAGGTGTCGCGTCGGGACCTGCCGGTTCCGGCGTCGCCCGTACGTGACGCTCTTTCTCCTGCTGAATCTCGACGAGAAGCTGCGAGGCTTCGAGGTCGTCTGGATCCAGCGTCAATGCGTCTTCGCAGGCGGCAGTGGCAAGCGCGAAGTCGCCTCGCGTCAGCGCCGCGCGCGCCGCGTCGCGATGAGCCACGATCTGCCGCGCGCGACGTTCCAGCAGGGCGCGTCGCTCCGCTGATGACGCGGGGCGGGTCGACGGCTTCGACCTGTTCCTGGCGGGGATGACAACTGTCGCGACTTGCAGATTCGGATCGACGCTGTTGCGGGCGCGCCCAATCGCGATACGCATCTCGTCGAGATCGGCAAATCGATCGTGCGGGTGCTTCGCGAGGGCCCGCACGACGATCTGCTCCAGCTCTCCCGGAAGCTCCGGGCACAGCTCCGCGAGCCGTGCCGGGTCTGCCTGTGGCAGGCGCTGCAGGAGGCCGTCGTCCAGTGACCCGGGGAATGCCTGGTGGTAGCAGAGCAACTCGTAGGCCAATGCACCGACCGAGAAAATGTCGCTGCGAAAGTCGACCGGTCTTCCAAGCATCTGTTCGGGCGACATGTAGTTGAGCGTGCCGAGCATGGCGCCGTCGGACGTCATTGCCGAATTCGCGACTCGCGCGATTCCGAAGTCGAGGATCCGAATGATGCCTTGCGGGTCAACCATCACATTCGCCGGCTTGATATCCCTGTGCACGATGCCGACGCGGTGTGCATGGTGGAGCCCGGCGCAGATCTGCTCGACGAAGGAACACTTCTGCGCCAGCGGCAACTGCTGGCGCCGCCTGATGACTTCGGCCAGCGTCGTGCCGTCGACGTACTCCATGGCGATGAACGGCTGATGGTCGTGCTGATCGACCTCGTAAATGGTGACCAGGTTTTCGTGTCGGAGGTTTGCTGTGGCGCGGGCTTCCCTGAGGAACCGTTGCAGCAGCTCCTCGTCCGCGAGCGCCTCTCTCAGGACCTTGATGGCAACCTGTCGATCCAGATTCGGATCGCGCCCGAGATACACCGTCCCCATCCCGCCGTGGCCGAGGCGGCGCACGATTAGGTACTTGCCAATCTGCGGAGGTGACGTCGCCAACTCAGCTCGCTGATGAAGACGTCATTATAGCGACGTCGTACGGGACGGTCCCCGCACGTGCTCATTCGCGCTGCTGAGATTCGGCTTCACGCGACATCGGCGTTATTGTGATGACCCTTATGTTTCGGCCTCTCTCGGCGGGCGCGACAGCGGCGGCCCTCTTGCTCGCGCTTATCGCGCTCGTCTTAGTGCCCATAGCTGCGCCCGGTGCTGGCAGCCAGGTCGCGTCCCCTTCGTCGCCTCTCGTCGAACGCTTTGTGATGGGCGCGAGCGGACCGGCACTCGATGCACCATCGCGGCCGGGTCGCTTCGTCGCGTCGATTGGCGCAGGCGCCGCTGCGCTTGGCTACGAACATCGACCGTTAGAGCTATGGGCGTGGCCAGTGAAGATCGCCGACGATTTCGATGTCGCGTTTCTGCTTGAAAACTATCCGGCACCCTTGGAAGGTCGAGACGTGCTGGCGCGGGTCAGCGTGCGTCCGGAATCGACCACGCTCATCTACGCGCACGCGGCGTTCACGGTGCGACAGATTCTCTTCGTTCCGCCCGACGACTCCGCCATTGTCATGCTCTTCGACGTGAAAAGCGTGCTGCCGGTGCAAGTGATCGTGCGCTTCAGGCCGCGGCTCCGCTTGATGTGGCCGGCCACGTCGATGACGCCGTTCGTGGCCTGGGATGCCGCGACGCAGGTGTACGACATTGGCGAAGAGTCCGGGAAACTCGCGGCGGTCATCGCAGCGCCGGGCGCGCGCGATCTTGGCCTGCTGCCTTACCAGGAGGAGCCGAGGGACGTGCCGGTCGCATTTGCATTCGATCCGGCGCGCTACGATGCATCACGGCACCTGCCAGCGATCGTCGTTACCGCCAGCACGGACGGACGGGAGCGCGCACGCGACACGGCGGCGCGCGTCCTGAGAGATGTGCCGTCGCTGCATGCGGCGACCGTGAATCACTATCGTGCGCTGCTGGAATCGACGCTCGACGTCGACACCCCTGATGATCGGCTCGATCGCGCGTTCACGTGGGCCAAGGTCGGCATCGACAAGGGGCTTGCGACGAACCCGACGCTCGGAACAGGTATGGTGGCTGGCTTCCGCCCGTCTGGCGATAGCGAGCGTCCCGGCTTTGCGTGGTTTTTCGGACGAGACGCGCTGTGGACGGCGCTCGCGACCACGTCGTACGGCCGATTCCAGACGACGCGCGCGGCGCTGCAGTTCCTTGCGACGCACCAACGGTCGGACGGCAGGATACCGCACGAGGTCTCGCAGAGCGCCGCGTTCGTGCCGTGGTTCACGGGCTATCCGTACGCGTGGGCGAGCGCGGATGCCACGCCATTGTTCGTGATTGCGCAGGCCGACTACTGGCACGCCGCCGGTGACCAAGCGTTCCTCGATGGCAGTTGGCCCGCGATCGTCAAGGCATATGAGTTCTCGCGCGCAACCGATCGCGACGGGAATGGCTTGATCGACAACACGAACGTCGGCCACGGATGGGTGGAAGGCGGCGCGCTCTATCCCGCGCACGAGGAGATTTATCTGCAAGGTCTATGGATCGAGGCGCAGCTTGCGCTCGCCGGGCTCGCCGACGAGCGCGGTGACGCGTCGCTTGCTGCGCAGGCGCAGGCGGGCGCCGAACGCACGCGGGCCGCCGTGGAATCGACGTTCTGGCTGGAGAAAACCGGCCACTATGCGTTCGCGACGCGAACGCCCACTGCTACGCCGAGCGTTGCGGAACCAGGTCCGGAGCGCGGCCGGCGACAGGCAGCGTTGGACCTGCTGGCGCCGGCGCGTCGCGTCGACGAGGACACAGTGCTGCCGGCGGTGCCGCTCTGGTGGCGAACGCTCGACCCGGCTCGCGCGGAAATCGAGATCGATCGATTGGGGAGCGGCGCGCTCATGACCGATTGGGGGGCGCGGCTGTTGTCGCGAACGAGCGCCTTGTACGATCCGCTCTCGTATCACTACGGATCCGTATGGCCACTCTTCACGGGCTGGGTTTCAATGGCCGCGTATCGATATGGCCGTCCACATGTCGGCTACCAGGCGCTGATGGCCAATGCGCTGCGTACCGAAGCGGACGCACTCGGCTCGATCACGGAGCTGATTTCGGGTGAGTTCAACGCGCCGTTCGGCCGTTCGGCGCATCACCAGGTCTGGTCGCAGGCGATGGTCGCGTTACCGCTCCTGCGCGGGCTGCTCGGCATCGAGGTCTCGCGTGGAGGTTCACTCACGATCGCGCCGCAATTACCCGCTGACTGGCGCTCGGTCCGCATTCGACGTGTGGCTTCGAGGGGCGCGCGATTCACCCTGGATATCGAGCGGACCGACGAGCGCTATTCGATCGGCCTCAATCGCGATGGGGGGTCTTCGTCTGTCGCTCTCGTCTTCGCGCCCGCGCTGCCCCTTGACGCGAACGTCAGGCGCGTGACGGTGGGCGGACGCCTGCATCCTTTCACGATCGAACGCGAAGGCAACACTCAGCGGGTCCGTGTCGCGATCGAGCAGCCGTCGCTGCAGATCCGTGTGGACATCACGCACGACGCGGGCACCGATGTCGTTGTACCAATCGTCGAGCCAGACCCGGGGGCCGAATCAGAAGGGATACGGATCCTTCGCGTCATGCCCGAACGCGCCGCGCTCGGATTGATCGTCGAAGGACGCGGACAGCGAACGTACACGCTGACGATCCACAGCCCGCGGACAGTCGGCTCCATGGGCGACACAGCGGGCGTGACCCTCCTCAGCAGGCAGGGCAGGGCGCAAACCATCTCGATCAGCTTCCCGGGATCTCCCAGCGACTACGTGCGCCGCAATCTCCGGTTGCCGCTGAAGTAACTCTTGGACGCAAAGAG
>DASRJR010000411.1:0-7205 GCA_035649395.1 Vicinamibacterales bacterium | reverse complement strand
CCCGCATCGATGATCCCGCTCAGGCTGACAAAGGGATGGATCATCCCGTCGTACCGCTTCAAGACAACCGGGACCCCCGCCGCCTGCAGCTTCCGGGCGTACGCCTCGCCCTGATCGCGGAGCGGATCGCACTCGGCGGTCATGACCATCGCCGGCGGCAGCCCGCGAAGATCCGTCGCATGCATCGGCGACGCATACGGTGAGCGTCGATCGGTCGCCGATGGCACGTATTGATCGGCGAACCAATCCATCATCGGTATCGAGAGGAAGTTGCCGTCGAATTCCTGCATCGACGGGCTCTGGTCGGTGTAGTCGGTCAAGGGATAGATCAGGAGCTGATACCGCAGCGCGGGTCCGCTGCGCTCGCGAGCCATCAGCGTCACGACGGTGGCGAGATTGCCGCCCGCGCTATCGCCACCGACGGCGATGCGGCTCGCGTCGATGCCGAACTCTTTGGCGTGCGCCGCGACGTAGCACGTCGCGGCGTAGGCGTCTTCGGCCGCCGCCGGGAACGGATGCTCGGGCGCGAGGCGGTAGTCCACCGCGATGACGGCGCACCCGGACGCATTGGCGAGCCGGCGGCACTCGCGATCGTGTGAGTCGAGATTGCACAGGACGAAGCCGCCGCCGTGGAAGAACATCAGCAGCGGCAGGTTGTCGGCAAGCACGGGCCGATAGACGCGCACCGGAATCGGCTGTGCGGGTCCGGGCACGGTGCGATCCTCGACGCGCGCGACCGGCTCCTGCGGCCCCCCGAAGTCGCTCAGCGAGATCTTGCGCGCGTCGCCGACCGGCAGCTCGTGAAGCGGCGGGCCGCCCGCGGAGGCGAGCACGTCGAGAAACGCTTTGCATTGCGGGTGCAGCGCCATGATCTCCTCCGAGTGTGGCCCCCTGAAGAGGGCAGGACGGGCCGGAGCATATCACCGACGACCTTGGGATGAGGTTCGCATCGACACCGCACGCGTGAGGGAGCAATCCACAGAAATCGGGGACCAGAAATATCGCCGTGAATTCAGTTTTCTGAATTTCGTCCAATAGTCTGTACTGCCCCGTTGTTCGTGGACGCGTTGCCCACTGGTTCGATGATCCTCGTCCCTCGCAAGCATCCGTTCGTCACTCGTCCCAACGGCACGAATCTCTCCTATCAAGCGCTTCCGGGATGGACCCGTGCGGTCGGGGTGTGTCACACCGCCGCAGGGACGAAACGGCGCGCGGACGCCGTGGGTGGAAGGGAGAGTGGACGATGGCGAGACGGATCACCGCGTGGCTGGTGGGGATCGTCTGCATGATGGCAGTCGGCGCCGGCGCACAGGAGCGCTTCGGCGGATTGTCTGGAACCGTGACCGATACGTCGATGGCGGCCGTGCCAGGTGCAACCGTCACCGCAACGAACAAGGAGACCGGGGCCACGCGCGTGGTGGTGACCGGCGCCGACGGCACCTATCGCGTGCCGGACCTCGATCCGGGCCGCTACTCGGTCTCGATCGAGCTCGATGGATTTCAGAAGGTCGTGCTGGACGACGTCATCGTGCTGCTCGGCAGAACGGTCGGAGTCGATGGCCAGCTGCGACCAGGCGTGGTGAGCGAGACCGTTCAGGTCACGGCCGATGCCACGAAACAGCTCGACCTGGCGAGCGTCACGATCGCGCACAACGTTACTGCAGAGGAGTTCGATCGCCTGCCGAAAGGCCGCAGCTTCCAGAGCCTCGCTCTCGCCTCTCCTGGCGTCAACGTGGGCGACATCGAGGGCGGGATGCAGGTCAACGGCGCCAGCAGCTCGGAAAACGTGTTCACCATCGATGGCGTGGCGACCAACAGCCTGATCTACGGCAGCTCGCGTCAGAACACCGTCTTCGAGTACCTGCAGGAAGTGCAGGTCAAGACCGGCGGCATCGACGCGCAGTACGGCGGCGCGCTCGGCGGCGTCGTCAGCGCCGTAACCAAGTCGGGCGGCAACATCTTCACCGGTGAAGGCCACTACTACTACACCGGCAACGGCCTGAGCGTCGGGCCGGTCCAGCGCTTGATTCTCGATCCCAACGACCTGACGACCGTCGGCTACTTCGACGACACCAAGCCGGTCGACAACCAGAACGAGTTCGGCGGCTCGATCGGCGGGCCGATCGTGCGCAACCGGTTGTTCTTCTTCGGATCGATCTCGCCGCGCGTGGTCCGGCGGACGAACGACTACATGTTCAACAACGGAACCGAGCCCGGCACCATCGAGCAGGAGCAGACGATGTGGCAAGGCTTCGGCAAAGTGACGTACGCCGCGGGACGGGTGCACGCGAACGGGAGCGTGCTGATGACGCCGACGCGGTCCACCGGACGCCTGCCGGCGTACGACGGGACGGGTACGAACTTCATCACGACCTCGTCAGTCGCGAACGACGCGAACCGCTCGCGCGGCTACGATCTCGACCAGAACAATGTGGGTGGCAACGTCGATGTGACGATGGGGCAGCGCGGCTACCTGAGCGTCCGCGGCGGCTACTTCTACGACAGCTACAAGGACACCGGCGTCCCGAACATCACGAGTTACACGTATCAGCAGCCGAACTTCAGCGTGCCGGGAGTGCCGCCGAGCCTCCAGGGTGGAACGGGCACGGCCAACACCGCGCGCATTCTGATCAGCAATCACGACACGACAAAGCAGGGGTTCATGCAGGTGGACTACAACCACGCGTTCACGGGCGCGGGCGGCCACCTCCTGAAGGGCGGCTGGGGCGTGCGCCGTTCGGTGAATGACGTCGACGTCGCGTATCCCGGCGGCTACGTGTATCTGTATTGGGGTCAATCGTTCCGCAGCACCGTTACCGGAGAGACCGGCACGGGGACCTATGGCTACTACCGCGTCGATGACCAGGGGACGCACGGTGTGGTCCGTGCCAACATCCACAACTTGTATGTGCAGGACACGTGGACGGTGGGCCCGCGGCTGACGTTGAATCTGGGGGTGCGCACGGAGAACGAGAAGATTCCAACGTTCCGTCCGGACATCGCGCAGTACGCGTTCCAGTTCGGATTCGGCGACAAGATCGCGCCGCGTCTGGGCGCTTCGTACGACGTGCGCGGCGACGGCAAGGTCAAGGCGTTCGCCAGCTGGGGCCGCTATTACGACTGGACCCGCTACGAGATCGCGCGCGGCTCGTACGGCGGCGACATCTGGCACATCTACTACCGCTCGCTCGACACGCTCGACATCGGCAGCCTCAACTTGAACAACATGCCTGGGCGCGATCTGTGGGGCAGCTCGACGGGCTTCCGCGATCTCCGGGGGACGCACATCGAGGACACTGACCCCAACATCAAGCCGATGTATCAGGACAGCTTCAACGGCGGTGTCGACTTCCAGCTCGGACGCACCACCGCGATGGGCATCCACTACGTGCACAACAACCTCGGACGCACGATCGAGGACATGGGCGCGATCGTCAACGGCGACAGCATCTATGTGATCGGCAACCCCGGCGAAGGACAGAACACGATCACGCCATCGTCGTACGCCGCCACCGCGAACTTCCCG
This sequence comes from Vicinamibacterales bacterium, assembly GCA_035649395.1. Lineage (GTDB taxonomy): Bacteria > Acidobacteriota > Vicinamibacteria > Vicinamibacterales > UBA2999 > Gp6-AA40. Next base: position 3,679 of record DASRJR010000411.1, on the reverse strand, counting down.
ACTCCGAAACCAAAGCGGCAGTACGACGCGGTTGAGCTGACGCTCGAGCGGCGCTTCTTGAACAACTGGTTCGGCAGTGCCAGCTATACGTGGAGCCGCCTCTATGGCAACTACGCCGGGACCGCGAACTCCGACGAGATCAACACGCCAACGACCAACGTCCTGTCGACCACGGCGCAGCAACAGGTCGGGTCGATCGCGCGGCCTGGCAGCAATGCGCACACCGGGTGGGACATCGACGAAGTGCTGTGGGACGCGCACGGCAACCTCGATCCACGCGGGCGGCTTGCGACTGATCGTCCGCATGTCGTCAAGCTGTATGGCGCCTATCAGTTCAACATCGGCACCCAGGTGGGCGCCTTCTTCTATGGCGGCAGCGGCACCCCGATCAGCACGCAGGTCATCGGTCAGGACCTGTATGCGCCGTTCGTCAACGGTCGCGGCGACATGGGCCGCACGCCGGTTCTCACACGCACAGATCTGCTCGTGTCTCACGAGCTCTCGATGGCCAACCGCAAGCGGCTCCGGCTCGAGCTGAACATCCAGAACCTGTTCAATCAGAGGACGGCAACGCACATCTTCAACTTCCTGAACAAGGGCGCCCCGGCCGGTGGTCAGACACGCGCGGCCGATGCGATCGACTTCACGGACGTGAACCTGGCTGCCGGCTACGACTACACCGCGCTGATCCGAGCCTCGCAGGAGGGCGCGGCGGCGTTCGATCCGCGTTACGGGATGGAGGATCTGTTCAACCCCGGTCTGCAGGGGCAGTTCAGCATCAAGTTCATCTTCTAGCCCGTCGTCCCGCCGTCGAACTGGGGCGTCCCAACTGTGGGACGCCCCGGTTGCTGTCAAGACTCCCTCACCGGTGATTCGCGTGGCTGTAGACACCCTACAGCCTGGCCTGTAGATTGCCTACAGCCTCGCCATGCCACCGCTCGATCTCCTGCAAGGCACGCTCGACATGCTGATTCTGCAGACCTTGCAGTGGGGTCCGCAGCATGGCTACGCCATCGCCCAAACGATTCGCGCGCGATCGTCGGACGCGCTCAAGGTCGAAACCGGCTCGCTCTACCCCGCCCTGCACCGTCTCGAGAAGCAGGGATGGGTCAAGGCCGAATGGGGCGTCACTGACGCGAATCAGCGGGCGAAGTACTACCGGTTGACGCCGGCCGGCAAGAAGCAGCTGCTGCAGGAGCGCGATCGATGGATGCAGCTCGTCGCCGCGATCGGTGGCGTGCTCAGCCCGGACGCGGCGAAAGGGTAACGATGGGACTCCGTGATTGGCTCACGCGCGCGCGCCGCGACGACGATTTGCAGGACGAAATCCGCGCGCATCTCTCGATGGCGGTCGCGGATCGGATTCGCGACGGCGAAGATCCCGACACGGCGCGCCTGGCCGCACTCAAGGAGTTCGGCAACGTTACGCGCACGCGCGAACGGACGCGGCAGTGGTGGGCTGGCGCGTGGCGCGTGTGGGTGCTCGATCTGGCCCACGACGTCCGCTACTCGCTGCGACTGCTCCGACGATCGCCCGGCTACACGCTCGTCGTCCTCATCGTGCTGGCGCTGGGCATCGGCGCCAACATCTCGGTGTTCCGCCTGTTCCGGCCGCTCGCGCTCGCACCCGTGCCCGGCGTCGCCGATTCGGGTCGTCTCGGCGTGCTGGTGGCGGAGACGACAGCGGGCCGCGTTCTTCCACTGTCGCATCTCGACTTTCGAGATCTCGTCACCGCACAAACATCGTTCACCGATATCGCCGGCACCTCGATGGAGTCCCTCAGCATGGGTTTCGGGGCGAACGGCGAACGCATCTGGGCCGAGGAAGTCACCGGCAGCTATTTCTCGCTCTTGAACGTCCAGGCGCAACTCGGTCGCACGCTCCTGCCGTCAGACGACCGCACGCCGGGCGGCCATCCCGTCGTCGTGATCAGCGACGGGCTGTGGAAGCGCGCATTCGGCGCCGATCCGAACATCATCGGTCGAACGGTTCTCGTCGGCGGGTATCCCCTCACCGTCGTTGGCGTGACGGAGCCGGCATTCCACGGCACGATCGTCTCGATCGACATCGAAGCGTTCATCCCGGTCATGATGCAGCCTCAGCTGCACGGACGGGACGACCTGTCGGTGCGGTTCGCACCCAAACTGTGGGGCCTGGGCCGCTTGAAGCCGGGCCTCTCGATGCAGACCGCGGCCGCGGAGGCGGCGGTCCTGCTCGAGCGCCTGGCGCCGCTGCATCCCGATGAGGAGATCACGTATCACGCGACGGTGATGCCGATGTGGCGTTCGCCGTTTGGCGCGCAAACCTATCTCCTTCCCGCGGTGATGCTGCTCGGCGCGATGGGCGTGCTGGTGCTCTTGATCGTCTGCGCCAACGTCTCGAACCTCGTGCTGGTCAGAGGGCTCAGCCGCCATGGCGAGATCGCCGCGCGCCTCGCGCTCGGCGCCAGTCGCACACGCGTGTTGCGCCTGCTGTTCATGGAGAGCCTCTCGCTGGCGCTCCCAGGCGCCGTTGCCGGCCTGCTCGCGTCGGAGAGCCTCTTGAGGTTGATGAACACGAGTGGCGTGGCCGAAGTCGGCCCGGCGGGGAGGGTGTTCTTCGATACCTCGATCGACGGGCTCGTCGTCACCTTCGCCGTGCTGTTGTCATGCGGGTGCGCGATGGTGTTCGGACTGCTGCCGGCGTTCCGCGTGTCTCGCGTCGACCTGGCGTCGGTGATGAGGGACGAACTGTCGCCCCGCACCGCCACGAGCTCGCGGATGCGTAATGTGCTCGTGGTCGCGCAAGTCGCCGTGTCGATGGTGTTGCTGGTCGGCGCAGGACTGGTGCTGCGAAGCCTCGACTCGGCGCGCCGCGCCGACCCCGGCTTCGAGGCGCGCGGCGTGGCCTCACTGATGGTGAATCTGCAGTCGAGCGGCTACGACGAATCGCGTGGGTTCGCGTTCTATAGCCGTCTGCTCGATACGCTGCGCGGCGAGGCTGGAGTGGAATCAGCGACGCTGGCGGCGCAAACGCCGATGGCGCTCGTGCCAGGGCGCACGCGTGATTTCGAGATCGAAGGCCACGTACCGCGTCCGAAGGAAGATCTCCGTTTTCTGATCAACCCGATCGCCTCCGATTACTTCAAGACGCTGCGCATTCCGCTGCTGGCCGGACGGGACTTCGCGGATACCGACGACGAACCGAGCGTCAAGGTCGCCGTCGTCAACGCCACGCTGGCGCGGCGATTCTGGAACGGCGTCGAGAACGCCCTCGGGAAACGTCTGCGTGTCTCGCGTGGTGAATGGGTGAACGTCGTCGGCGTCGTCCAGGACATCAAATACCTGCGCATCGACGAGGAGCCGATGCCGTTCGTCTACTTCCCATACAAACAGTACGGCCTGGCGCCGATGTTCGCCCACGTCCGCGGCCACGAAGACGGCGGGGCCAGCCTGACGCGACTGCGCGCGCGTGTTCAGGCCATGGACGCCAACCTGCCGATTCTCGACGCTCGCCCGTTGCGCGAACAGACCGAGCTTGGATTCACCGTCCTCGCGATGGCTGCCGGCGTGATCGCGGTTCTCGGCGCGGTCGCCGCGCTGCTGGCGGCGCTGGGCACCTACGGGATGGTGTCCTACTCCGCGCGCCAGAGCGCGCACGAGATCGGCATCCGCATGGCCGTCGGCGCCGATCGCGCCG
>DASRJR010000410.1:0-7077 GCA_035649395.1 Vicinamibacterales bacterium | reverse complement strand
GACATGATGCGGGTGATCCAGAGCGTGCCCGCCGCTGCGACGGCCGCGCAAAACAGCCCGATCGCTACCACCATCGTCTCGATGCTGCGGAGGCGCGCCACCACCTCGTTGCGTGACCGGAGCACGATACCGCTGACGACGGGTCGCTCGGCAAGCCGGACTTCGCGCGCCGCGAACTGCTGCCCGGCAAGCCGCACATCCGTCGCCTGTTCCGCACTGCCGCCGGCTTGAAGCCATTCGCTCCGCGAGCGCCAGGGTGGCTGATCGCCACGCAGCGTCGAGGCAAGGACGTCCGTGTCGGACAACAGGATGATTTCGTCCTGCGTGACTTCCCGGATGGACGCGGCAAATTCATCGCCGATGGCCATGGCGCCGACGATGTACCCGAATACCGTGCCGCCGGAATCGGCCACAGCGGCGGCCGCATGGAACGGGCGGTCACGAATCTCGACGACCGCTGGTTCGCCGCGCGGTTGCACCAGCGCGGCGAACCAGTCGTTGTCAGTGTCGCCGCCTCCGGCGTCGGCGACATCCGTGCGGGCGATCGCTGTGCCATCCGCGCCGATGGCAATCAACAACGGCGCGCCGGGATTTCGCTGCTGATACGACAACAGGTAGTCGCGGATCGTCGGCGCGTCTGTCGCAAACAACGCCCTGAGCTCCGGAAACGAGGCCACCTGACGCGCCGTGAGCGCCAGGGCGCTCAGACGCTCGCGCTGCACACGGGTCATCAGTCGACTCGCGCGATCGAGGTCCACATCGATGGCGGAGGCGACGGCCCGATTGGTCATCGTGCGGACGAGCATCCAGGTCGTGGCGGAGACCAGAACCAGCAGGCCACACACGATTGCCACAATCCGGTTGCGCATGCGGCGCAGATCCGAGGCGGCAATTCGGCGCCACGCGTCCGGTTCGTGGCTGGCGCCGGCCGCCTCGAGAAACATCGCAATGTCCCGGGCGGAGACCGGCCGCGCCGCCGCTTGCTTCTCCAGGCAGTTCGCGACAATCGCGCCTATGCCGGGTGGCAGGTCCAGCACCCCGCTCATCGACGGAGCCTCCTCACGCACGATGGCGGCAACGGTATCGCCCATCGTCTTGCGCATGAACGGATGCTTGCCGGTGAGCATTTCGAACACGATGACACCGAAGGCAAAGAGATCCGAGCGCGGCGTTGCCGGCTGCCCGAACACTTGTTCCGGCGACATGTAATGGGGTGTGCCGATGATCGTGCCAGGCTCTGTCGTCAAGCGTGTGCTGGGGTTGTGATCGGCCTCCTCCGACTCGGCCCCCCGATGCGCCAGCCCGAAATCGAGGATCTTCACTCGTCCATCGGTCGTGATGAAAAGATTCGCCGGCTTCAGATCGCGATGGACGATGCCGCGGTCGTGAGCGGCGGCAAGTCCGCGTGCGATCTGAGTCGCGTAATTGATCGCCTTCGACGGGCTGAGCCGTCCGGTCGCCAGCAGGCGGTCACGGAGCGTGTCGCCCTGAAGCAACTCCATGACGACGTAGACGATCCCTGACTCGTTGCCGATATCGTGGAGCGCGAGGATGTTCGGATGGTTCAACGCTGCAACGGCCCTCGCTTCGCGCTCGAACCGCGCCAATCGATCGGGCATCTGCGCGGTGTCTTCCGGCAGCACTTTGATCGCCACGTCGCGACCGAGCCGCGTATCGTGGGCACGATACACTTCGCCCATCCCGCCGGCGCCGATTGGATCGAGAACCTTGTATGGGCCGAGGCGCGTGCCGTTGGCCAATGCCACGGTACGGAGCGTAGCATGGGCCCAGCGACGTCTACGCCTCCGCGGTCGAGTCGTCTTCGGCGAGTGTCAGCCCGGCCTTGCGCAGCCCCTCGAGCATGTGCTCGACGTGAGCGCGCTCGACGAACCACTTATCGAGTTCGTGCCTCGCATGGCCGCCGACATCCGGATAGGCCGCGTCCAGCTCCTGCAGCGCGGTGCCGATTATGGTCCGCGTCTGGAAAAGGGGCCTGCGCTTGTGACAGCATGCTCTGCCGTCCATGCTCAGAAAGGTGAATGAACGTGGAAGACACCGCGGTCTCCGGATCGTCTGTCCCAGAAACCCAGGCTGACACGATCGGCGGCAATCCCGACGGGCGCCCGGTCATCGTGAGGCATTCGCAGTTCCCGGCCGCGATTGGTCGTTTCAGGATCATTCAGGTGCTCGGTGAAGGCGGCATGGGCACGGTGTACGAGGCCGAGGAGGATCATCCCCATCGGCAAGTCGCACTGAAGGTCATCAAGCCAGGCGCGTCGAACCCGAACACACTGCGGCGCTTCGAACAGGAAGCGGAAGCGCTCGGGCGCTTACACCATCCCGGCATCGCTCAGATCTACTTCACCGGCACCGACGACCGCGGGTTCGGCCCGCAGCCCTACTTCGCGATGGAGTTCATCGAGGGCGAATCGTTGCTGCAGCATGCGACGACGCGACACGTGCCCATCCGACGACGACTCGAGCTCGTCGCCGAGGTGTGCGACGCGGTTCATCACGCCCATCAACGCGGCATCATTCATCGCGACCTCAAGCCGAGCAACATCATTGTCGATGGCAACGGGAGTGCGAAGGTGCTGGACTTCGGGCTCGCCCGCGTCATCGACGACGACGCGCATGGAACGATGCACACCAAGTTCGGACAGCTCGTCGGCACGCTGGCCTACATGAGCCCCGAGCAGTTGTCTGGCGACCCGCATGACGTCGACATCACCAGCGACGTGTATCAGCTCGGGGTGATCCTCTATCAATTGCTGGCGGGAAAGCTTCCCTACAAGTCGGACGGCTCGTTACCGGAAGCGGTCGAGGCGATCGACAAGCACGAGCCGCCGCCGCTCGGGACGGTCGATCGGAGCTTTCGCGGCGACATCGAGACCATCGTGGCGAAGGCGCTCGAAAAAGACAAAACAAGGCGCTATGGATCCGCCGCGGCGCTTGGCGGTGATATTCGACGGTACCTGAAGGACGAGCCGATCATCGCCAGGCATCCGAGCACCACCTACCAGTTGCAGAAGTTTGCGCGCCGGCACAGGGCGATGGTCGTCGGCGTCGTGGCGGTATTCGTGGTGCTCGTGGCAGGCATCCTGACCAGCACGTGGCAGGCCACGCGCGCGCGCCGTGCCGAGCGTGCGGCGATCATGGAGCGCGATCGGGCAGCCGAAGCCCAGGCGATTGCCAACAGCGTCAACGAATTCCTGCAGAACGACCTGTTGGCGCAGGCGAGCGCCAACAATCAGGCGCGGCCCGACAACACACCCGATCCGGATTTGAAGGTGCGAACGGCGCTCGATCGGGCTGCCGCGCGCATCGGCGGAAAGTTCGACCAGGCGCCGCTCGTCGAAGCGGGGATTCGGTTGACCATCGGCAAGACGTACCAGGAACTCGGTCTCTATCCTGATGCCGAGACCCATCTCGGCCGCGCGCTCGAATTGCAGCGTCGGATTCTCGGGGACGGACACGCCACGGTCTCAGCGGCCATGAACGCGCTCGGCACTCTGTATGCGACGCAAGGCAAGTTCGACCAGGCCGAGCAGCTGTTCACCACCGCGCTCGCAGCCGATCGGCGAGCCCTTGGCGAACGGCACGCGCAAACGCTGACCACAACGCGCGGGCTGGGAACCGTCTACATGCTGCACGGAAAGTTTGCGGAGGCTGAGCCGCTGCTCGTGGCCGCTCTCGACGGCAGACGACGTGTCCTCGGTGAACAGCACCCTGACACGCTGGAGAGCATGGACGGGCTCGCGAGCTTGTACTGGCGGCAGGGCAAGTACGCGCAGGCCGAGCCGATTCGGGCCACGCTGCTCGATCTGCAACGGCGTGTGCTCGGCGAAGAGCACCCGCAGACGTTGACCAGCATGAACAACCTCGCGCTGCTGTCGTCGTATCAGGGCAAATTCGCGCGAGCCGAAACACTGTTCCTCGATGTCATCGACAAGATGCGTCGCGTCCTCGGTGAACAGCACATCGAGACGATGATCGCCATCGGCAATCTGGGGATCGTGTACTTCCGCCAGAACCGATACCCGGAGGCGGAAGTCCAATTCACGAAGGCGCTGGAGCTGAAGCAGCGCGTGCTCGGCGAGCAGCATCCCGAAACGCTGACCAGCATGAACAATCTGGCGGTCTTCTATCGCGCGGCCGGTCAATATGACCGTTCCGAGTCGCTCTATCGCAAGGTCGTGGAGCGGCAGCGACAAGTCGTTGGCGACGAACACCCGAACGTGCTGCTGACGATGAACGGCCTCGGCTTCCTCTACTCGTTGCAGGGCAAGAACGCACAAGCTGAAGACCTCTATACTCGAGCCCTGACGACGCAGCGTCGCGTGCTGGGGAATGAGCATCCGGACGTGGCCACCACCGCGCAGAATCTGGCGACGCTGTACATCGCCGAGAACAGGAATGCCGAGGCCGAGCCGCTGGTGAAACAGGCCATGGACATTCGCCGGCGCGTGCTCGGAGAGCAGCATCCGGAAACGCTTCGCAGTATCAGTGCGACCGGGCTCGTGCTGATGAACCTCGGGCATCCAGACCAGGCCGAGTCGCTCCTTCGCGCGGCTCTGGGCACGTACGAGAGCACCAAAGCCGACGGGTGGGATCGATACAACTGCCAGAGCCTGCTCGGTGCCAGCCTCGAACGTCAGAAACGATACGCCGAGGCAGAGCCCTTGCTCGTCTCCGCATACACCGCACTCCGAGAGCGAGAGGCGGGCATACCCCGAGAGAGTCGTGTGCTCGTCGAGCGCGCCGGCGGGCGGATCGTCAACCTCTATACGAACTGGGGCAAGACGGAGCAGGCGACGCAGTGGCGTCGTCAGCTCGGCACACGCTCACGCCACTGACGCGATCACGTCAACGGTCTCCATCCGACATGCCCTGACGGTCACCCGGCCAGGTACGAATTTCGTTAGACAGGGTCGAAGTGCACCCTTTTTGCTGACGAAACAGCAAAAAGTGCTTCGAGGCCCCCGCACTTGGGTATATAAAGTGCCCGGTTCGTTCCCAACACGCCACGGCATTCTTGCGCGACCGTCCGCGGGGATTGGCCTGGCGACCTGCGTTCTGGAGGCGACCGTGATCCCTCACCGAAAGCCTACCTGGTTGCTTTCGATCTTCGTGTTCGGCTTGGTCAGCATCTCGCACCGCGACGGCATGGCGCAGGAGTCTGCGGCGTTTCCTGACGCGTCCCAGCTGCAGATTCCAGGCGGTGCGGCAGCGGCGGCGCAGCCCACTGGCGAGATCGACGTCTGGGTCAGTCTCGTCGACGCGTCGCTCGGTCAAGCGAGCGGTCGTAACGCCAAGCGTGATGCGAGACGCGCGCAACAAGCCGACTACTCGCGACAAGTGCTCGCACAGCAGGACGCGATCGCGGCGCAGGTGGCGGCGCTCGGCGGACGCGAGATCGCCAGAGTAAGAAAAGCGCACAACGCGATCGCGGTGCGAATAGACGCGTCGCGCGTGCCAGATCTGGCCGCGCTGACAGGTGTGCGTGAGGTGAGGCCGGTTCGAAACTACCAGGTCGATCTCAGCGAGACCGTGCCCTACATCGGCGCGGCCGCCGTTCAAGGAAAGGGCGTCACGGGCAACGGCGTCACCGTGGCGATTCTGGATTCCGGCATCGACTACACGCACCGGAATCTCGGTGGCCCAGGCACTGTGGCGGCATATGCTGCCGCGTACGGCGCCAACGGGGCCGATCCGAAGAACAAGACGACCGACGGATTGTTTCCAACCGCAAAAGTGATCGGCGGGTTCGACTTCGTCGGCGAGGACTGGCCGAACAAACCGCTTTCGCCCGATCCGGATCCGATCGACATCAACGGACACGGGACACACGTCTCCGATATCGTGGCTGGCGCGGACATCGCGGGCACGCATCGCGGCGTTGCTCCGGGCGCGAGTCTGATGGCCCTCAAGGTGTGCAGTTCGGTCTCGACCTCCTGCAGCGGTATCGCGCTACTCCAGGCCATGGACTTCGCGCTCGATCCGAACGGCGACGATGACTTGTCCGATGCCGTCGACGTCATCAACATGTCGCTGGGCTTGGATTACGGTCAGGAGCAGGACGATCTGAGCGAAGCCAGCGCGACGGCCGTCGACTTTGGCGTGGTGGCCGTGGCCGCCGCCGGCAACGCCGGCAACCGGCCGTACATTGTCGGTTCTCCTTCAATCGGCCGCGGCGTCATCAGCGTGGCACAGACACACGTGCCGAGTGTGATCGTGATTCCACTTGTGATCAACTCACCTGCGAGCATCGCGGGCACGTACGGCAACACCGCCACGCTGGATTTCGCGCCTGTCGGCGGCGGGGTGACCGGCAACGTGGCAGCCGTGGGCCGCGGCTGCCCCGCAGGCTCGATCGCGCCCGGTTCTCCCGCCGACGCATACACCAGTAGCCCGACTGGCAAGATTGCGCTCATCGATCGAGGATCGTGCAGTATCAGCCTGAAGATCGATCGTGCAGCAAAAGCGGGCGCCATTGGAGTGCTGATCGGCCTGGTCGCCGCAGGCGACGCCATCGGCTTTTCGTTCGGCGGCGGCGACACCTTCGTGCCGACGCTCGTGATTACTCTGGCCACGTCGAACGCGATCAAGGCCAACATTGCCGCGCCAGTGAACGTGACGATCTCGCCGGCGTCCGCGATCCCGCTGGCCTCGAGCATCGTGAGCACATCGTCTCGAGGGCCCAGCTACAGCGGCAATGCCATCAAACCGGACATCGGCGCACCTGGTGCATCGGTGTCGGCGATCGCCGGAACTGGTACCGGGCAGGAAGCCTTCGGTGGAACGTCCGGCGCCACGCCAATGGTCACCGGATCGGCCGCGCTGCTGCTGCAGGCGAATCCGTCCGCCTCGCCGGCGCAGATCAGAGCGGCGTTGATGAACAACGCCGCAACCACCATCTTCACCAACCCTGCTCTGTTGCCTGGAGTGCTGGCACCCATCACGAGAATTGGTGCGGGTGAAGTACGCGTCGATCGGGCGCTGGCGAGCACGACCACGGTCTGGGACAACGATGAGAACGCGAGCCTGTCATTCAGTTACGTGGCGGCGAGCGAGGCC
>DASRJR010000409.1:0-6844 GCA_035649395.1 Vicinamibacterales bacterium | reverse complement strand
CGCCGCCGGCAAACGCCGGCCACTCCCGGGCGAGCACTTCCATTCCAATCGCGCGAAAGCTGAGATCGATCATCACGGCCCTGTGATCCCGTAGTCGGGTTGGTCGTTCGATTAGAACCCTCGCTGCGCGTATTGTTCCAGGTGATCGCGATGCCGGTTGACCGCGTCTGACGGCGATCGGGGACAATGAAGCTCCGTGATCTCGGCTTCCCACCTCACCCGGCGCTTCGGCACCCGCGTCGCGCTCGACGATCTCTCCATCGAGCTGAAGAGCGGTGAGATCTTCGCGCTGCTCGGGCCCAACGGCGCCGGCAAGACGACGACGCTGCGGCTGCTGGCCGGGTTGATCGCGCCGACGAGCGGATCGGTGCAGGTGAATGGCGAAGCCATGACCGCCGCGTCGGCGTCGAAGCTGCGCGCACGGATTGGCTTCCTGACGGAAGCACCGGGACTCTGGGACAGCCTCACCGTGCGCGAGAACCTCGAGATCTACGCGCGCCTGTACGAGCTCGCCGCGCCGCGCCGCGCGGTGGACGAGGCACTGGCGCTGTTCGACATTCGCGACCGGGCTCGCGATCGGCCAAGCGAGCTCTCGAAAGGGCTGCGTCAGCGCGTCGCGCTCGCGCGCAGCCTGCTGCACAAGCCCCGCATCGTCCTGCTCGACGAACCGACCGCCGGCCTCGATCCCGAGAGCGCGCGTGAGGTGCGCGAGCTGGTGCTGGGCCTGCGCGGAGAAGGGCGCACGGTGCTGTTGTGTACCCACAACCTCGACGAAGTCGACCGCGTCGCCGATCGCGTCGCGGTCCTCCGCACCCGACTGATTGCGGCCGGCACGCCGCAGGCGCTGCGCGAGCGGCTGTTCGCGCCACGCATTCTGATCAGACTGCGTCAGGAGGCGAGCCGCTTCGAAGCCTCGCTCCGCGGCACCGGCATCACCGACATCACGATCGATCAGCGGCAGATCTCGGTAGCGCTCAACGGCACCCCGCTCTCCACGCCGGATCTCGTCCGACAACTGGTGCAGTGGGGCGCGGAGATCGAAGCGGTCGTCCCTGAAGAGCCGCCGCTCGAGGACGTCTACGTGAGGCTGCTGCATTCGGAAGGAGCCGGGCAGTGAGCCGGATGACCGCGCTCATCGGCAAGGAGCTCGTCGACCAGCGGCGCAATCCGATGCTGTTCATGCCGGTCGTCATCGTCGCCCTGGTGGCGATCATGCTGCCGTTGATGGTCGCCATCATCATCCCTCGGCTCACCGACGAGAAACTGTCCGACTCGAGCGACATCGAAGTGGCGTTCGAGATGTATCGCGACCAGCCGGCCTTGCTCACCCTCGATCCCGAAGGCGCCATCCAGGCGTTCATCTTTCAGTACTTCCTGCTCATCTTCATGCTGGTACCCGTCACGTGTGCCATGTCGGTCGCGGCCAACAGCATCGTCGGCGAAAAACAATCCCGCGCGCTGGAACCGCTGCTGGCGACGCCGATCACCACGATCGAGCTGTTGGGAGCGAAGGTGCTGGGATCGCTCCTGCCCTCGATCGGCATGAGCGTCGCCTGCATGGCGTTCTATCTGCTGTTGGTGCTCCTGCTCGCGCAACCCGGAGTCGCGTGGGCGATCCTCGGCCCGCGCTCGCTCGGCGTCGTCTTTCTGCTGGGCCCGCTCGCCGCGCTCGCGGCGCTGCAGCTGGCCGTCTGCGTCTCGTCGCGGGTGAACGACGCACGCACGGCGCAGCAGCTCGGGGTCACCGTGATCCTGCCGATCGTGGGGCTGTTCATCAGTCAGTTGATGGGCGCGTTCAAGCTGACCGGACCAGTCATCCTGGCGATCGCCGGGGGCCTCGTCATCGTCAATGCGGCGCTGATGGCCCTGGCTGTGCGCCTCTTCGATCGCGAGACCATCCTGACCCGATGGAAGTGACCACGTTCGGGGCGCTGTCGGACGTCGATCGATTGACGCGGGTGCTGATGAAACACCCGCGCGACGCGTTCGTCGATCAGTCCACGATCGACGGCCAGTGGGAGGCGCTCAATTTCCCGGCACCGCCCGACCTGGCGCGAGCCGTGGACGAATTCGAGCACTTCGTGGAGCTCGTGCGGTCGTCCGGAAGCGACGTGCTCCTGCTCCCTCGCGACCCTCTGGCCACGCTCGATTCGATCTACACGCGTGACGCGTCGATCGTCAGTCCACGTGGGCTGATTCTGTGCGAGATGGGCAAGCCGATGCGCGCGGGAGAACCGGTGGCGCAGGAACGCGCGCTGCGGACCGAGGGCGGCTTTCCGATCTACGGCCGGATCCAGTCGCCGGGAACGCTTGAAGGGGGCGATGTCGTTTGGGTCGACGCGAAAACGATGCTCGTCGGCCGAGGCTATCGGACGAACGCAGCCGGCATTCGTCAGCTTCACGATCTGCTCGGATCCGTCGTCGACATCATCGAGGTGCCATTGCCGCACTGGCTCGGACCGACCGACGTGATGCATCTGATGTCGATCATCAGCCCCGTCGATCACGACCTCGCGGTCGTGTACTCGCGGCTGTTGCCGGTGCCGTTTCGCCAGTGGCTGCTCCAGCGCGGCTTCCGTCTGATTGAAGTGCCCGACGACGAGTTCGAGACGATGGGCACCAACGTGCTCGCGATCGCACCGCGGCGGTGCATCGTGCTGTCCGGCAATCCGCGCACGCGCGCGGCGCTCGAGCGTGCCGGCTGCGAGGTGCTCGCGTACGAGGGCATGGAAATCAGCGTCAAAGGCGCCGGCGGCCCGACCTGCTTGACTCGCCCGCTGATGAGAAGTACGTAGTGTCCGGTTTCAGCCGCACGATGTAGTGTCCGGCTTCAGCCGCACGATGTAGTGTCCGGCTTTAGCCGGACGATGTGGTGTCCGCCTTCAGGCGGACCTGGAGATTCCGATGTCCGAACAGGTTTCCCGCCGAGACGCGTTGAAGCGCGTCGGACTGGCCGGCGCCGCCGCCGCCGTTCCCATCGACGCACTCGCGCAGGTCACGTCGCCTGCGCGCGCTCCGCTCGAGACGCTGACTCCGGTCGAGGCCGACGTCCTCGATGCCGTCGTCGCGCGTCTGATCCCGACCGATTTCAACGGGCCCGGTGCGACCGAGGCACGTGCCGCGCGTTACATCGACCGGGCGCTCGGCGGGGCGCTCGCTGCGTCGCGTGACGCGTATCGCCAGGGCCTCGCCGCACTCGATGGGTATGCACGCTCGGCCAAGGGGGCAGCGTTCACGCAACTCTCGCCGCAGAACCAGGACGCCGTGCTCGCCGACATGGAGCGAAACGCGGTTACTGGTTTTCCGGGCGGGTCGGCGGCATTCTTCAACCTCATGCTCGCGCACACGATTCAGGGCACCTTCGGCGATCCGTTCTACGGCGGCAACGATCGCTTCGTCGGCTGGGATCTGATCGGCTATCCCGGTGTGCGCCTCGCTGCCACGCCGAACGATCAACGCATGGCGTCGAAGCCGGCACCGACGCACATGTCGGCGTACGACTACACCATGTTTGCGAAGAAGAAACCGTCGCGCGCAGCGACCGACTCGACGCGGGGCGAGCACCATGGCGGTTAATCTCACGAAGACCAACGTCGTGATCGTCGGCCTGGGCGCCACCGGCGGCGTCGCCGCGCTGCCGCTCGCGCAAGCGGGCCTCGACGTGGTCGGCCTCGAGGCCGGCACCTGGCTGCGGCCCGACGACTTCGCCCCCGACGAGCTGCGCAACAACTACCGGGGCTGGCCCCAAGCGGTTCAGAAAGCCAATCGCGAGATCCCGACGCACCGGCCCAACGCGTCGGCGCCGTACTCGGCGCGGCTGGCGATTCACCCGATGATGAACGCGGTCGGCGGAACGTCGCTGCACTACTGGGCCCAGAGCTGGCGGCTGAACCCGTGGGATTTCAAAGTCGTCAGCGAGACGACGAAACGATACGGCGCCTCGCGCGTCCCGAAGGGATCCACCGTTGAAGACTGGCCGTTCGGCCTCGACGAGCTCGAGCCGTACTACGACAAGGTCGAATACGAGATCGGCGTGTCGGGCAAGGCCGGCAACGTCAAAGGCGCGATCGATCGTGGTGGCAACATCTTCGAGGGACCACGCTCGCGCGAGTACCCGATGCCGGCGCTGCGCGGGACCGACTTCACCGAGATGATGGCGACTGCGGCGCGCGGTCTCGGCTGGCATGCGTTCCCCGGCCCCGCCGCCATCAACACGCGCAGCTATCAGGGCCGCGGTGGCTGTGTCTATCACGGCTACTGCGCGCGAGGCGGCTGTCACATCAACGCGAAGGGATCGACCGCCGTCACCACGATTCCGAAAGCGCAGGCGACGAAGCGTTTGACCGTGGTTCCGGAAGCGCACGTCACCACGATCGAGGTCGGCACTGACGGGCGCGTCAGCGGCGTGACCTACATCAAAGGCGGCACCGAATACTTTCAGCCCGCCGACGTCGTGCTGCTGGCCGGCTACGTCTACGAAAACGTTCGCATGCTGCTGCTGTCCAAGTCGAAAGCGTTCCCGAACGGTCTGGCGAACAACCACGGCCAAGTCGGCCGGCACTACTTCAGTCACAACCAGATCGGCGGCGTCACCGCGCTCTTTCCAAAACCGCTGAACAACTGGTACGGCCTGCCGGCGCAAGGCGTCGCCGTCGACAACTGGGCCGACGACAACTTCGATCATTCGGGTCTCGACTTCATCGGCGGCGGTAATCTCTGGGTCTACTCCGACCGTCGGCCGATCGCCGCAGCCAGCATGAGCACGTACGGCCGAGCGCCACGGTGGGGATCGGCATGGAAGGCCTTCATCAAGCAGAACGCCGACAACTTCAACGTTGCCTACCTGCAGAAGACGACGCTGCCGTACGAGGACAACTACCTCGATCTCGATCCGGCGGTGAAGGATCCGTTGGGCTTTTCGGTCTGCCGCATCACGGCCGACTACAAGGAGAACGAACGGCGGCTCAATACATTCGTCCAGGACAAGATGGTCGAGTGGTACAAGGCGGCCGGTGCGATCGCGACCGAGAAGACGCAAATCGGCACGATGGGACCGACGACGCACGCCTACGGCGGCACGCGCATGGGAAACAATCCGGAGACCAACGTCCTCGACCGATGGGGCTTTTCGCACGAGGCGCCGAACCTCGGCGTCCTCGGCGCGTCAGTGATGGGCACGAGCGGCGCTCGCAATCCGACGCTCACCGCCCAAGCGCTGGCGTGGCGTACCGCCGATCACCTCGCCAAGGCGTGGAAGGAGATCGCGAAATGAAATGGTGCTCTATTGCGGGAGGTTGATCTTCCGCGCCAACTCCGGCCAGCGCGGGTTCGACTTCCACCGTTTCCAGCCGAGAAAGCGGCCCACCATCATGTGGCGCTCGTCGAGCGCGCTCTCCATCGCGTTGGCAGCCCGGTCGGCGTGGCCGCACAACAGGTAGAACTGTGCGACGAGGTGGTCCCAACGCGCGACTGGGCGACCCTCGAGGGCTGGGAGATCCTTCAGGCGATCACGAAACCCGCCGTGAGCCGCTATCAGCTCGAACAGCTCGAGATACGATGCACTGCGGAATCCGGCGCGCGCCTGCACCTGCTGCAACAGCTCAAAGGTTTCCGGCCACCGTTTCTGAACCACCATGGACATCGCGAGGAACATCTGTCCGACGTAGTAGCCGGGATCCACATCGACCATCTGCCTGGCGCTCGTTTCACACAAGTCCCACTGATCCGCGGCCGCATAGACCTCGGTGAGGCCGTTGAGAAACGTGATATTGAGCGGATCGGTACGAAGCGCTGTTCTGAGATGCTCGATCGCCTCGTTGTGCCGTCCTTGTGGGGAGAGATAGAACACGGCGTACCACACTCGCACCTCGGGGGGAACCGGCTCCCGCGCCATCGCCAACTCGAATCGCCGTGCGGCTTCTTTCCAGTCGTAGTCGTAGATACCGGCGGAGACGCCGAGCAGCGCGTGTGCCTCGGGAAGCGACGGATCGATGCGCAGCGCGTTGAGCGCACCTTCCCGAACCATGGGCATCGCGTCGTGCGTGGCCATCGCGCTGAATGCCGCGAGCGCAAACCAATAATGGGCGAGTCCAACGTGGGCCGCCGCCAATTGCGGATCGAGCGCGAGCGCTTCCTCGTAGTAGGCCTTGCTGCGCGCCGCGAACTCCGGCAGCAGCTTCCATTGGTAGTAGCGGGCCTTCAAGTACGTTTCGTAGGCATCGAGGTTCGCGGTCGGCCGCCGCGGCGCCTTTTCTTTCGTCAACGTCAGGCGCAGCGCCGTGGCAATCGCCTGCGCGATCTCGTCCTGGATCGCGAACACATCCGACAACTCGCGGTCGTAGCGTTCGGACCAGACGTGATATCCATCTGCGGCGTCGATCAGCTGCGCCGTCACGCGCAGCCGGTTTCCGAATCGACGAACGCTTCCTTCCAGCACCGTCCGAACGTCGAGCGCCTTGGCGATCGTGCGGATGTCTTGTTCCTTACCGCGAAACGCAAACGCCGACGTTCGCGCCGTCACCTTCAGTTCGGGAATATGCGCGAGGGCGTTGATGATCTCCTCGGACAAGCCCTCGCTGAAGTACTCATTCTCCTTGTCCGCGCTCATGTTCGCGAACGGCAGGACCGCGATCGAGGAGGCCGTCGGCTCGGGTCGGGCGCTCAGCTGCTCCAACGCGTCGCGAACCTCCGCCATCGTCTGAAATCGCCGCGACGGGTCCTTTTCGACGCAGCGGCTCACGAGGCGAGCGAGCGGTGACGGCTCGAGCGGCTTCGGCTCGTCGCGGAGCACGGCGCTCAGGATCGCGGCTGTGTTCGCGCCGTCGAAGGCGCGCGCACCCGAGAG
>DASRJR010000408.1:0-14532 GCA_035649395.1 Vicinamibacterales bacterium | reverse complement strand
ACGGTGAAGCAGGGCGACGAGGTCAAGGTGACGGTGCGCCCGTTGCGGGATGGGTCACCGGGTGGCTTGTTTGTGTCGGTGCTGCTCGCCGACGGCCGCACGCTGTCTGAGCGTCCGGTCACGGCACCGCAGGCGGCGGCTCCCAAACCGTAACCGTAGCGCTTCGACGATGACGTCGATGCTGTCCTGGACCTGATCGCCCTTGTCGCGAAGGACCTTCCCCGCTACGCGGCGCTGCTGACCGAGCACGTCCGCTGTGCCGAATGGTCCGATGCCGGCCGCCTGGCGCACACGATCAAGGGGGTGGCTGCTGACGGCGTCAGTGGACGCGCTGGTGCTGGCGCTGGAACGATGGGCCGTGCACTTGCGAGCGACGCGGCGGGAAGCTCGTTTTCCGTAGGTCTCTTTCGAAATGATTCCCGGCCTGTTGCGAAGGACGGTGCCGGATCGCGCAGATCGTCCCGGTCCAGTTCTTGCCCCGCACGTGCCTCGATGACGGCGAGACCGGGAGTCTGCGCGCTTGTGTGCGCGTTCGTGTGTGCGGGGGCACTGGCCTGCGGCGGCAACAAGGACACGACGGGACCTACCGATGTTCCGGGCTCGGGGTCGAGCACTCCGCCGCCGAGCGGCTCGTCGAGCGGCGTCCAGCTCACCGATGATTTCGGCGGGCGCTCGCTGTTTCCGTCCGACAACTGGTGGAACCAGGACATCAGCAGCGCGCCAGTCGATCCGCAGTCCGACGCGTATATCAACTTCATTGGCCGCACGCGGACATCGCATCCCGATTTTGGTCCGCCTCCCTACGGCATTCCGTACATCGGCGTCGGCGGCAGCGAACCGCGAGCCGCGGTGACATTCGTCGACTACGGCAGCGAGAGCGACTCCGGCTTCAGAGGTGAGATCGGCTATCCGATCCCGGGGGCCGCGCAGACGCAGCCGAACTACATTGAAGGTGGCGCCCCTGGCGGCGGTTCGAGCGGCGATCGGCACGTGCTGATCGTTGATCGCGACAAGTGGGCGCTCTACGAGCTGTTCGCGGCGCGCTGGAATGCGAGCGCGCGCCGATGGGAGGCCGGCTCGGGTGCGGTGTTCGATCTGTCATCGAACACGAGGCGGCCCGAGGGCTGGACGTCCGCGGATGCCGCGGGGCTCGCGATCCTGCCCGGTCTGGTGCGTTACGACGAAGCGCAGCGCGGCCCGGTACGTCACGCGTATCGTCTGACGGTGCGCGCGACGAACGGCTATGTATGGCCGGCGTCGCATCGCGCCGGGAGTACGACGGGCGCGTTGCCGATGGGCGCACGGCTGCGGCTGAAAGCGTCGAAGAGCCTCGCCGGCTATCCGCCGTACATTCAGAACATCTTCCGCGCGATGCAGACGCACGGGCTGATCGTTGCCGACAACGGCAGCGACATGTACGTGACCGGCGCGATGGACGCGCGTTGGAACAACGACGAGCTCAACCCGGCGTTCCGCAGTCTGACCGCAGGCGATTTCGAGGTCATCCGGCTCGGCTGGCAATAAAACAGGAATCAGGAATCAGGAATCAGTTTTGGGCTGATTCCCGTGACGTTCTGCGCAATCTGAACACGTTCAAAAAGTTCTTGACCCGCCCCCGGTTGTGCCCTCAGACTTTGAACATGTTCAAAGCGGCCGACCCTTCGACTCACTCCGCTCGCTCAGGGCAAGTCCCTTCGACTCACTTCGCTCGCTCGGGGCAAGCCCACCGCGCCATCCCCAAGCGCACCGCCAGCGAAGAGACCCGACGCCAGATCTTCGAGACGGCGCTCGCGCAGTTCCGCGAGCGCGGGTTCGAGGAGACCACCATGCGCGATATTGCCGGCCGCGCCGGCCTGTCGCTCGGGTCGGCCTACTACTACTTCAAGAGCAAGGAGGCGATCGTCGGCGCCTACTACGACTACGTCCAGCACGAGCACCTGACGCGGTCGCGCGAGACGTTCGCGACCGCCAAGGACCTGCGCGAGCGGCTGCGCGCCGCGCTCCACGCCAAGATCGACATCATGCAGGACGATCGCCGCCTGCTGCGCGCGCTGTTCCGCTATGGCGGCGACCCCGATCACGCGCTCTCGTGGTTCGGACCCGCCACGCGTCACCAGCGGCAGATGAGCATCGACGTCTTCGCCGAGACGCTTGTCGGCGAGCGGCTGCCCGACGATGTGCGCGATGTGGCGCCGACGCTGTTGTGGACGCTGCACATGGGCATCCTGCTGTTCTTCCTCTATGACAGTTCGCCGCAGCAACGGCGCACGCGGACCTTGATTGACGCCGCGGTCGACTTCGCCGTCGACATGCGGCGCCTGGTCACCTCGCCGCTGCTCCGCCCCGTCCGTCGTCGTGTCCTTGGCATCCTTCGCGACGCCGGCTTGCTGCCGGCGCCGGATGCCGCCCACGCCTGACCTGTTCACGGACGAAGAGAGACTGACATGTCGACGCAGATGAATTGGAAGGTCGTGGTCGTCGGCGCGTTGCTGGCGGCGGCCCTCGTCGGCGGATCGACGAGCTGGTACGGAATCGCCATCCTCGTGCTCGGTGTGTTCAACACGCTGGTGGCGGTCCCGGGGACGTTCGCGGTTCGCGTCGTCGCGATTATCGCCGCGGCGGCCGCGCTGCTTGGAGTGGTCGGTCCAGAGGTGATCCTCGTCTTCGCGGCGTGGATCTGGCCACCGGCACTGCTCGTCGGCTGGGGTATTGCTCGGCGTCGCGACGGTGCCGAGGAGATCGACGACACGCCCGCTGGACAGCGCGCTCGCTACACCGTGGCTGTTGCGATCGCGGCCATCGCCTGTGCCGTGCTGCTCTACAAGACGATCGAGGGCGGAAAGCAGATGCAGACGGCGTTGCTCTTCGTCGGCATCCCGGCCCTGATCGCGATCATCGTGACCTTGGGCGTCTCCGCGCGCACCGCCACCGGAGTCGCGTGTAAGGCCGTGACCGTCGGATTGCTCGTCTCGGTGATCTTTCTCGGTGAGGGGTTTCTCTGCATCGCCATGTCGGCGCCGCTGTTCTATGCCGTGGCGGTCGGCATCGCGACGGCGACGACGCGAGTGAGGCACGGCTCCGGCGCGCAGCGCACCCTGTCGGGGTTCATGCTGCTCGCGTTCGTGCCCATGAGCCTCGAGGGGATCACGCCGGCGGCGTCGCTGGATCGCGACGAATCAATCTCGGTGACCAGAACCATCGACGCGCCGTTCGACGACGTGACGGCCGCGCTGCTCGAGACGCCCCGGTTCGATCGGGAGTTGCCGACGTATTTGCGAATGGGCTTTCCACGGCCGCTGACCACCGAGATCGATCGACGTGGGCCGCACCCACGTTGGGTGATCCGGCTTCGCGGCGGTGAGACGCGGCTCAATGGCACCGAGCCGAAGACTGGCGGTCTGCTGCTCGAGCTCGACGAGGCGCGCCCTGGCTTCGTGCATTGGCGCGTGCTGGCCGACGGCAGCCACATGACGCACTTCCTCCGCTGGCGAGAGTCGAGCGTCCGCTGGGATCCGGCAGGACCGTCAGCAACGAGGGTGACGTGGACGCTGCGCTATCGTCGCGGCCTCGATCCCGCCTGGTACTTTGGCCCGTGGGAGCGGTACGCCGTGCATCTCGCGGCGGGATATCTCATCGACACGGTGGCGACGCCGTGACCGGGCTCGATCCGCACGTCCTCGTACGGGCCGCGTCGCTGTACTTCGCGGTCATGGCCACCGCGGCTGCGGTCATGTGGCGGCGGCCGACGTCGCGTCAGCTGACCGGCGCGCTGCTCGCGGCGTTGTGGAACCTGCCGGTCCTGCTGATGGTGAACCTGATCGCGGTGCGCCTCGGCTGGTGGCGATTCGACGCGAGCGGCGGCCTGCTCCACGGAGTGCCCGTCGATCTGCTCCTGGCGTGGATGTGCCTGTGGGGGCTCGCTCCCGCCATTGCGTTTCCGTCGCTCTCGCTGCCCATCGTCTGCGTCCTGGCGCTGGGGATCGATCTGGCGGTGATGCCGGCGGGCGAACCAGTGATCCAACTCGGTCCGAGGTGGGTGGTCGGCGACATCATCGCCATCCTCACCACACTTCTGCCCGGGCAGTTGCTGGCGCGGTGGACTGCGCGTGACGAGCATCTCGTCGGGCGCGCGCTGCTCCAGGTCGGCGCGTTCACCGGGCTCGTGGTCTTCGTCCTGCCGGCGATCGCGATCGAGGGATCGGGAGGTGTCTGGTCCAACCCGTTCGATCGCGAGCGCTGGCAGCTCGCGCTGATCGTGCAGCTGTTGGCCATCCCTGGCGTCATCGGCTTGTCGGCCGTCCAGGAGTTCGTCGCGCGCGGTGGCGGTACGCCGCTGCCGTTCGACCCGCCACGTCGGCTGGTCGCCACCGGACTCTACGCCTACGTGCGGAACCCGATGCAGTTGTCGGCGGTGCTGCTGCTCGGCCTGCTCGGCGTGGTGCTCGGTAACGTCTGGGTGTCGGCTGCGGGCGTGATGGCACACCTCTATTCAGTAGGGCTCGCCGGGTGGGACGAGGACGACGATCTCATCGCGAGATTCGGTGACGATTGGAAGACGTACCGCAGCGCGGTGCCGAAATGGCGGCCACGCCTCCGTCCCTGGCATCGTCCGGATCAACCTCCTGCCAGGTTGTTCGTGGCCGACGCATGCGGCATGTGCTCGCAAGTGGGGCAGTGGTTCAAGCGGCGAGGCGCGGCGAACCTGGAGATCGTGCCGGCGAGCTCGCACCCGTCCCGCGCGCTGACGCGGATCAGATACGAGGCGGCAGATGGGACGGGCGGTGCCTCGGGCGTCGCGGCGGTGGCTCGCGCGCTCGAACACATTCACGTCGGCTGGGCGTTCGTCGGTGCGCTGCTGCGATTGCCGATCGTCGGCGAGCTCGTGCAGCTGCTGGTCGATGCGTCAGGTGGCGAGCCGCGACCGGCCCCAAACTCGACACGTGTGTTGACGTAGTTGCTCCGCGAAGCCGTCGTTTCGCGGCCGACACGTCAACACACGCCGCCGTCAGTCGCGGGCGACGTGAATCCCGAGTCGCCTGACGAGACTCTCGAGCTCGCGGCGCAGGAACTCGAACGACGGCGCGATGAACAGATGATCCTGCATCCGCGACGGGTCGTAGTCGGTCTCGATCACGGTCGACGTGACGAACGGCTCGCGTGTGACCTCGTGCGAGAACAGTGAATACGGGATCTCGCGCGTCGACGACAGGATGCCACTGCCGAACACTTTCGTCTCGCCCGCTTCCTCGATCAACCCGAACTCGATGCTGAACCAGCTGAAACGCTTCAGCGCGAGGACATGCTCACCGCGGTCGGTTGCCGAGACCGCGCGGCCGATCAACGTGAGCAGCTCGGCGTAGTCGCGGTGCATCAACGGCGGGACGTGCCCGAGGCAGTCGTGGATCATGTCGGGCTCGGGCGTGAACTCCGGATGCGAGCCGTGCCGCAGGAATTGCGTGACCGGAAAACCGCGATGCCCGATGTACTGGTAGAAGATCCGATAGGGCAGCGCACCCTCGGCCGGGACCAGGTGCATGTTCGTTTCGTGCTGCAGCCGTTCGCTCAAATGCCGCAGCTGCGGGATGTCGTGCTCGTTGATCGCGAGCTCGCGCTTGGCGGCCAGGTATATGCTGCACGCGTGCCGATCGTGGAGCTCGTGCAGCCGCGGGCAGACCTCGCGCCAGATCCGCGTCTCTTCATCGGTGTACTGGATCAGTGGGGGACCGAGCTGCTCGAGACGATGGCCCCGGCACAGCGCGAAGAGATCGTTGCGGCGGGCGATATACCCGGCGTCCCCAAGCCCCGGATGGCCGGGTTCCAGTTCGAGCTCGGTCGCTTCCGGAGGCGTGACCATCGCCTGCGGATCGACCGGCGCGCCGTATTCCGTGAGCGGTGTGACCCTGTCCATGCCGATCACCCTATATGCACACGTTGATCCAATGTTACGCCTCTGCACGCTGCGGCGTTAATGTTGGCGATGAAGCGGCGAACGGCCACGCCGGGTAACGATTGTGGGGAAGGAGACGAACATGATTCGGCAGACTGCGCTGATTTCTGCGACCGCAATTGCGGGCATTCTCGTGGCGGTGGAACTGGTCGGCCGCGCCCAGCGGCAGCCACCGAGCACGGGTCTGGTGTGCCGGCACGACGCGGCGTCGCTGCCGGCCGACCGCACCAGGCGCGAGCAAGCGCGGGCGCTGCTGCGGGCCATCAACACGGCGGAAGGCCGCGCGGCGGAGGCGAGGCGTCAATACGTGCCGCTGGCGCAGCTCACGAATCTGCCGGCAGTGCCCACCGGTTTTGAGCTTCGCTTCTACACGGACGGCAACGGCTACGTCGTCTCGTTGAAGGACTCAGGCGATCCGTGTCACTACGGCGTGTTCTCGGATGAGGATGGGCGGCTGTACGAGATGTCGCCGCAGGTGCCGCTGATCGCGAGTTGATCGCCGCGCGATCGCAGCCCGACACCGCATGAGGAGATTCGTCATCACCGGCGCGCCCGGTGCGGGGAAGACCGCGATCATTCGCCAGTTGGAACTCGACGGGTTCAGCGTCGTCGAAGAGGCGGCGACTGACGTCATTGCCGCCCTTCACGCGCAGGGGAGGGATCAACCCTGGAGCGATCCCTCGTTCATCGACGCCATCACTCAGTTGCAACGCGACCGGCAGATTCGAGCGTCGTATCAACCGGACGACATTCAGTTTCACGACCGATGCGCGGTATGCACCGCGGCGTTGGCCGTCTACCTCGGGTATCCACTGTCACCGGCGCTTCTCCTCGAACTGGAGCGCCTCAAGAACGACACGATCTATCAGAGGCGCGTCTTCTTCGTTCGCCATCTCGGCTTCGTCACACCGACCGACGCGCGCCGGATCAGTCTCGAGGACACAGTGCGCTTCGAGAAGATTCACGAAGAGACGTACCGGGACTTCGGGTTCGAGCTCGTGTCAGTCGAGCCAGCCAGCCTGTCGGAACGGGTCACGATGATCAAAGCGGCGATACACTAGCTGGTGTACCGGTTGCGAGTTGACTGCACGCGGCCGCTAATTGGGCGTGGGCTTTTCGACACTGTCGATGACGACGACGGGGAGCGTCATCGTTTCGGGCCGCAAGGCCAGTCCCAACTGGTCGGTGAGCGCGGTGAAGAGGCTCGGACCGGCGTCCGAGACCGCGTCGCCCGGCTTCACAAACGCAGGAGAGTATTCGAGTCGAAAGTCGTACCGGCCGCTGAGTCCGGTGCGATCGGTCACGAAACGATCGATCGTGGGATAGCCACCAAGATTGCCAGCGAGCTGCGCCGCCGATACAGCGCGTCCGACGATCACGCCTCCCGTTGCACGGATTCCGCACCATCGGTCCGGGTCGGCATTCGCCGCCGGTGCGCCGGCGGCGGGCGAGCAGTCGATGGTCGACTCATGTAGTTCAGGGCCGAGCCTTCTGTCGCGCCGCGCCACGACCAGTGCGTATGCCGGCATGTTCCGGCGTGCTGAGTGGATGCGCAGCCGGAATCGATCGCGCAGCAGTGTTCGCAGCATCGCCGGTAACCGATTCGGCGTCGGCTCCTCCGGGGACCTCGCGTCGATGTCGAATCGATCGACGCCGATCCACGAAGGCCCGCCGACGATCTGGTCGAATCGCTGAATCCCTTCGGACCGGTAGGCCATCGCGATCAGCGTCCGCACACGGAAGCCGGTCATTCGCACGCCGCCAGACTGAAGGGAGATACCCTCGGGCGCGTCGTCGTTCGGGTTCGCCTTCACCGAGGCCACCTCGAACGATGGCTCGGGCGAGGCTGGCCGGTCCTGTGCGAATGCCGTAAGCCCGGCCAGGATAATGACCGAGACCGTCGCGAGACATGGCTGGTTCATCCGTGCCATTCTCCAACATTGAGCGGTGACGCGACTCTAGCGCGGAAATGGCACGTCCCACCAGGTGACCCAATGCGAGAGATGGCTCAGTGCTGCTCGGCGGAAAGTCCGGTCGATCTCGACCGTTCTCTGCTCGTCGAACGCCAGCATGCCGAGTGGTTCGTGGCAGAGCGCACCGTGCCCGGTGTCGAAGTCCACGAGGACCGCGACGTCACTTGGATCGTTCACGCCGGCCACGCGTGGCGGAACGCCGGCATCATGGTGCGGTTCACGCCAAGGTCCGCCGCGCGACGACTCGATACGGTCCTCGCGCGGTATCGTCGGCACGGCCGCGGGATGGCGTTGTGGATCTCGCCGTCGGCCACACCTGCACACGTCAGCGACCTGCTTGCTGATCGAGGTCTTCGCTGTCAAAAGTATTACCCCGCGATGGTCCGAGACCTCACGAAGCCGGGATCACGTCACGATGGCGTGGACGGACTCGCGATCCGCCGCGTCGTTGACGTTGCCGAATTCGAACGGACGCCGCACCCCGCGATCGGCCCGTTGACGACGCCACTACGGCGCGCCGCCTTTGAACGTCTGCGTGCCCTTCTGTCTTCGGCGTCAGGTGGCACTCGCGCGTTCGTCGGGTGGCTGGACGACAAGCCTGTCGGCGCCATCGAGATGTTCGTCGGGGCGCACGGCGCGGGCATTCACGCCCTCACCGTGCTCGATACCTATCAGGGCCGCGGTATCGGATCGGCGCTGGTGGAGCACGCCTGCCGGGACGCGCGCGCGATGGGTTCCGCGACGATCGGGCTCCTTGCGTCCACCGAGGGGCAGCGTCTTTACCTGCGCCGGGGATTCAGCGAGGTGGCGAAGTTCGGCTACTGGTATCGGAGCTTCCAGCGGGGTCGCTAAACGCTGAATCCTGATTCCTGATTCCAGACTCCTGATCCCTACTCAGTCCGGAGGACCGTCGCCGGATCGACGCGGCTGGCGCGCGAGGCGGGCATGTAGCACGCGGCCAAGACGAGTCCAAGTTGAAGCACGGCCACCAGCATGAAGACCGCTGGTTCTCGAGCGCCTGTCTGGAACAACAGCGAGTCCAACAGCCGTGTCGCGACCAGCGAGATCGCCACGCCGATCGCGCAGCCCCACGCCGCAAGCCGCGCAGCGCGCCCGATGACGAGTCTCACGACGGCGGCGCGCGTCGCCCCTAGCGCCATCCGTACGCCGAGCTCGCGTCGTCGGCGGGCGACCCAATAGGCGGCCGCTCCATAGACGCCGACGCTCGCCATCACGAGCGAGAAGAGGGCGAACGTCGTCGTGAGCGACAGAAGGAAGCGCGGCCTCGCGACTGATTCGGCCAGACGTTGTTCCATGGTGCCGGCTGCATACACCGGAATGTTCGGGTCCAGTGTCCACAGCCGTTCCTTGACCTGCTGCACGACAGCGGGCTGGCGCCCATTCGTGCGGACGAGAAGCGTGAAGAACCGAGCTGCCGTGTTTCGCGAGTACGGTACATACAGCTCCATGCCGTCGCCCATCGGATCGTTCAGTCCCATCTGCTTGACGTCGCCCGCCACGCCGACGACCGTGCGCCACGGCTGCTGCGAATCGATACGGAATCGGCGTCCGAGCGGCGACTCACCGCCCCAGAATCGGCGCGCGAGCACGTCGTTCACGATCACGACCTCGTCCGGATCGTCTCGAGCGAACGTCCGCCCCGCGAGCAACGGGATGCCCATCGTCCCGAAGTAGTCAGGCGCAATTGTCGTGAACGGTAACGAGAGCCCCGTCGCGTCGATGCGCGGCCGACCCTCGGCCTCCGGTTGAATATCGAATGAGAAGGCGCCCCCGGACGGCGGAACGCCTTGCGAGAAGCTGACGCTCGTCACGCCCGCGACGCCGGTGACGAGCTGCTTCAACTGCTCGAAGAGCGCGACCGATGCGCCCGGTGCCTGATGGCGCCCGTCGGGGAGCTGAATCTCGAACACTGCGAGGTTGTCTGATTCGAACCCGGGCTCGACGTTGACGAGTCGAACGAAGCTGCGCAGCAGCAGGCCTGCGCTCGTGAGCAGAACCAAGACCATCGCCAGTTGAGCGACCACGAGTCTGGATTGCCATCGCTCATTGTCGCGATCGTGCGTGACCGATGCCCGACCGTGCAGTCCTTCGATGACGTCGGCCCGTGCTACCCGCAACGCGGGAAGCACTCCGACCCCGACGCACGCCAGCGTCGACACACCCACCGCCACCACCACTGCTCGCCAATCCAGTGACGTCATCGTGGCGAGCAGAACCATTTGCGGAGGCAAGAGATCCAGGAGAGTAGTCAGAAGCAGGCGCGCAATCAGCAGCCCCGCGATGCTGCCGAGGGCAGCGATGACAAGACTCTCGAGCATCACCTGAGCGATGACCTGGAATCGGCTGGCACCCAGCGCGCCCATGAGTGCGAACTCGCCCTGGCGAGCCGCGGCTCGAGCGAGCAGAACGCTCGTGACATTCACGCAGGCGATGAGCAGGACGAGGCCAACGGCGCCGAGCATCACACAGAGCGCCGTTGCATACTGACGCCCGTAGCGCTGCTGAAGAAGGTCTTCCACGACGAGGCGACGGTCACGAGCGAGGACACCGCTCTCCTGAAGCTCCGCGGAGATAGCCGACAGCGGCCCACCGATCGCTGGTCGCGTCACGTCCGGTCGCAGGCGAACGATCGTCTGAACGCGACCGCGGAAGGCTGGCGATCGATTGAGCACGAGGGGACGCCACACCTCGGCGTTCCGTTCGGGCAAGGCGAATCGCGTCGGCAAGACGCCGACGATGACCTGCGGCTCGCCATCGACGACGAGACGCCTGCCGATCACGTCATCGGCGCGTCCAAATCGCGTGGTCCACAGGCGTTCACTGATCAGGACGACGCCCGCCTGCGGCGTCGCATCTTCGTCAGCGAACAATCGTCCATGCCGAGGAACGACGCCGAGCGTCCGGAGCAATCCTGGAGTGATCCGAGGACCGCTGACCAGAATCGGTTCGCCAGCACCAGTCAATGTCACGGCACCGAACTGATAGGCTTCGACGGCCGCGAAGACCTCGGAGTGCTCGCGAAGAGCATCGATGGTCTGTGGGCTCAGGCCTGGCGTTCGCGGCCCACCGGGTGTCTGCTCGGTCCACACCTCGACGAGCCGATCGGGATCGGGGTACGGCAGCGGGTTGATCAACACGCCGTCGACCACGCCGAACACCGCGGTCGTACCCCCGATCCCGAGCGCGAGCGTGAGCACGACGAGTCCGATGACTCCCGGTGAACTGCGGAAGCTGCGCGCGGTGTATCGAAGCGCCTTCGAGATCATCGCGACGCGAGTCTAGCAGAGCTCCTGAACGACTCTTGTCGGGCGATTGCGCCACAGGTCGGGGTTGGCGCTCAGGCGATGAGGACGCTGCTCGGGGGTGGGAGGCCATGGGCCTGACGCGACCAGCTGCGGCCAGCGTCGGCTGATACGTAGACGTTGCCCTTCCGATCGGCGAGCGCGATGTCCGAGCCGTGCGTGGCGATGCAATGCGTGTCAACGATGCCGTCGGTCCACGCGGGCAGGCCGCCGCCGATGGCGACCAGCGGACCGGATCCATCAACCCGTCGGCGGTAAATCGCGCCCTGCTCCGCGAAGTGGCTGAGAGACGCAGACACGAGGACATCGTCGCCGGCAAACGCGACGGCGGAGCAATACGTGGCGTGCAGGCCCTCCTGTTCGATCTCCCACGTCAACCCATTGTCGCGGCTGATGCAGAGCCCGACCGCGGCGGCGGCCATCACGATGCCCGGACGGTTCGGGTGCGCCCGAACCTCGTGCACGTCGCGGTCGATGTCGATGGTGGGCTGCCACGTGGCGCCGCCGTCCGTCGACCGCGGGACACCGCCGACGTGGACGTTGGCGAGGAGGATCGCGCCGTCCGGAGTGGCGCTGATCGAGCGGATTCCCAGTGGTGGTCCGACGCGCTGACCGTTGACGATTGCGGAGCCTGCGTACCAGGTCTCGCGCCCGGCGACTGCGTCGAAGCCAGGCAACGGCTCGAGCGCTCCGTCCGCGCCGACGCGCAGTACGCGTGCATCGTCGGTCCCGGCGTAGATGACGTCGCCGACCGCGACGCAGCACGCGAGATCCAACTCCGTGGTCGCGATCGTGCTCCACGCACCGTCGGGAGCGCGCCGAAGAAGCGAACGTCCGTTGACGATGGCCAGAGCACCGCCATGCCCGTCACGTGCGAGCGCTCTGACCGACTGCTTGCCGAGCTCCTGGTCGGCGGTCTCGCCCGCGACGACGAAGAGTCCGTCGCCCCATGTGGCCACGAGCACGATTGGAGTTCTCACGAGGGCCCGCGCTCAGCGAGCTTACACCGCTACTTACTCTCGCAGTTCGCCGGAGGGTTTGGGCTCGGGGACAGCGCCCAGCTGAAACTGTTGCCCCCACCGCGTATCGAGATGGGGTCGATGGTGTTCGGGTTCACCACGCTCTTGAAGTCGGGGAAATGCTCGCGTATCTGGGCCGAGTCCCGTATTGGATTGCCCATGACCACGACGCGCGCTCCGAACGCCAGCGCGTCTTTCGCGGCGCCGATGACGCCGGTCTTCGTCAGTCGGCTCAGCGGGGCCCAATCGACGGTATAGGACGTGCCGTCATCCAGTCTGAGAAAGATCCAGGTGTGCGGGTCCTTGAATTCGACCCTGTCGACTCGCCCCTCGATCGTGACGCGCTTGCACTGATCGTAGAAATACGGATGGCTGTGGTGCGCGTACGCGGAGGACGCCGCCGTGGCGATTTGAAGAGTCATTGCCAACGTCACCAGTCTTCGGCTCATGCCTGTCGCCTCCAACGCGCCTCGGTACGTGCTCACACGGTATTGAGACCATGTTACCGGCTTGTTACGGCGGTGACTCTAATGTGCTATTCGTGCGCACCGCATTCAGGACTTCACCGATCGCCTTCACGACGATCGAGGGCGCGTCGAGGTGGATCATGTGAGTACTCTTGACCAATCGACGTGCCGAATTACTGGACAGCGCCGCGGTTTTCGCGGGCCCTACTCTGGTTAGCGGCGGGAGGTTCGCCTTTTCGGCCGTGAGGACGATTACCGGGAGTGACCCGAGCGCGGCGTCCGCCGAGTGCAATCGCTCCGCCGTCACCCGCCGGCTCTCGAAATCTCTGATCTGATCCGCGACAGTTTGCGCTTCACTGGTCTCGAATGCCCGCCGCTGGAACGCGAGACGCGTTCGAAGAACGTTGCTCGGCAACTTGTTGAACGGTGGACCCATCTCATACGGCGGGGACTGCGGGGGCGGCGGCCGAATCCCGTCGTTCAACCACGTAATGAACGCCGCCGCTTGCTCTTCGGACACACTCCAGAGTGGTGTCTGTTTTCCATTGATCCGGACCAAGAACGCGTCTTCGTGTGCAGGTTCAAGGAATACAAACCCGACAACGTCACGCGGGTAGGTCATCTGGTACGCACGCGCATAGAACGCGCCCATGGAGATGGTGACGAACACGTACGGCGGCTTCTCACCGGCAGCAGCCAATACCGCGTGGAGATCACTCACGATGAGCGCTGCATTCTCGAAGCCAGGCGCAGGATCGCTCCAACCGAGTCCGCCACGATCGTAGGAACACGCGCGAGTTGTCTTGCCAACAGCGGGCTGCACCAGCCACCAGTCCAGCGCAAACTGCATATAGCTCCCCTCAAAGACGACGGTTGGTTGCCCGCTGCCGATGCAATGGATGTGCAACTTCCTGCCGCCGATGTCGAAGAGCCTGCCGGGCCGTTCCGCTTCTGAACGGGCAGTCGGTGACTGCGCGGCACCTACCGCGGCAGAGCACAGGAGCAGCGCGGCTGGCGCGAACCCTCGCAGCACCTTTCTGACCGTTCGAATCGGTCCGGTTATTTCCATGTGGCGATCCTATGACGTCGGCCGGCGAATTTTCCGGCCGATCGTGTGCCAACTCGCGGCATTGGTGCGCGCTGAACGTGCGACAGTCCAAGCGAGGCTGCGGAACCGGCACGGGAGCTGGTGCGTATCGCCTTCGCGTGAAGGCCGCCATCGTCACCCGCTACGGTCCCCCGGACGTTGTCGAGATCCGGGACATGCCGGCTCCGGTCCCGCGTGACAACGAGGTGCTCGTGCGTGTGCATGCCTCGACGGTGTGCTACGGCGACCGGATCATGCGCGCCGGCCCGCTGCTCGTGCGGCTCATGAACGGGATTCGCGAGCCGAAGACCAAGGTGCTCGGCGTGGATCTCTCCGGCACGGTGGCCGCGGTCGGGACGCGTGTGACCCGATTCGCTCCCGGCGATCGGGTCTTCGGGTCGCGGGGCGACAAGTTCGGCGCGCACGCCGAGTTCGCTTGTGTCGCTGAGGACGGTCTGCTTGCGCACAAGCCTGCCAACATGACCCTCGAGGACGCGGCGGCCGTATTCGTCGGCGCGGCGTGTTCGCTGCATTTTCTGCGGAAGGCACGCATTCAGTGCGGCGAGCGCGTGCTCGTACATGGGGCCTCGGGAAGCCTCGGGACCTTTGCCGTGCAGCTCGCGAAACACTACGGCGCGCACGTGACAGCGGTGTGCGGCACGGCGAACGTCGAGCTCGTGCGATCGCTGGGTGCCGATGAGGTCATCGACTACACG
>DASRJR010000407.1:0-8356 GCA_035649395.1 Vicinamibacterales bacterium | reverse complement strand
AGGACGAGGGCGATGCTGCCGATCACTCCGGGTGCAATCATCCCGGGATGTGTGAACTCGACGTACAGACCGAGCACGCCGACCAGCAGGAGGACGAAGAACATGTCTGGCTCGACGATGCGGCTCAGAAACCGCTGGCGTGCCGTCATCTCGACTGTGATGACATCTGGGGTCGCGAGCGAAAGCGTGGCGGTGCCGCCGCTGAATCGCGTGACTGTGCGGCCGTTTAGTCCGGCGAGGAGCTCGCCACGCGAGTTCGCGATCAGGTCGATCAGCTTGCCCTCGAGCGCCTCGCGTTCGGTGAACGCCTTGGCCTCCGTGATCGCCGTTTCCGCCAGCTCGATGTTGCGGCCACGCGCTCCGGCGTAGCTGCGAAGGTAGGCGGTCGCGTCGTTGAGGATCTTGTTCTTGATCGTCTCATCCATCTGGACGGGATAGCCGCCCACGGACAGCAGCGGCGATGCGGCGCCCGTATGGGTACTGGGCGCCATGGCGGCGATGTCGGCAGCCAGCAGGATGAAGAAGCCGGCGGAGGCGGCGCGCGCGCCGCCAGGCGTCACGTACACGGCCACGGGCGCCTTCGAGTCCAGAATGCGCCGGATGATGTCGCGCATCGCCGTGTCGAGACCACCCGGCGTATCCATCGTGATCAGGATGAGCGCCGCGCCTTCGCGGTTCGCCCGGTCGATCCCCTCGCCGAGGTACTCAGCCAGGATCGGATCGACTTGTCCGTCGACGTGAAGTTCGACCACGCGGGCGCGCTGCGTCGACGGCACCGCCGGCTGGCGGGACGCAGCCAGCGCCGAGAGCGTCAGGCACAGCGCGAGTGTGAGCGCCAATCCCGGCGCCACGGCGTGCGACGCTCGGCTCATGCCCGACTCCTCCTTGACCGGTCCCGACGCGAGACCGCCATACGAGATGCCCCGATGTCACTCGAAATGTCGAGGCCCTGTCAAGGCGACGCCCGCGCAACAGCCACGCGAGCGGTTAGGATGAAGCTGAACGTGCCCGGGACGCTCGAACGCGCGGATGTCGTGATCGTCGGCGCTGATCCAGCAGGGTCGTTCCTCGCCTATCTGCTCGTGCGCGCGTCACCTGCCAGCTTACGCCGGCAGCCGGCTGTGAGAAACCGCCCGCGCCGTCGTCAATCGTGTCTCAACGCCACGATCGGATCGAGTCCAGCGGCGCGGCTGGCAGGCACCGTGCTCGCGATGGCAGCAACGAGCAGAAGCAGGATCGACCCTGCCATGTAGGTCAGCGGATCAGTGGCAGTTACTTGAAATAGATTGGCCTCGAGCACGCGCGAGAAGGCAATCGCGTTCGCGAGCCCGAGCACCAGCCCCGCGGCGATGAGGCGTGTGGCACGGCTGAGGACCATCAGCAGCACATCGGCGCGACGTGCGCCGAGCGCCATGCGGACCCCGAACTCCCGCGTCCGCTCGGTCACGGAGTGCGCCACGACACCGTAGATGCCGACCGCCGCGAGCACGGCGGCCACGGCACCGAAGAGCCCGAGCAGCCACGTGTACAGTCGGAGGCTCCGGACCTGCGCATCCAGCGTCTGCTCGACTGTTCCAGCGTTGGCGATCGGCGTCGCGCGATCGACCTCGGCAACGGCTCGCTTGATGTTCGGCACGATTGCCATCGGATCGCCCAGCGTTCTGACGACGAAGTACATGCCGATTCGCATGAACACTGTCGGCCCCGCCGCCAACGAGGTCTGCTGCAAATGCGGCACATAGACTGCGGGCTGATGGCTCGCCTGGAATGGACCGACGAGCGTATCACCGACGATGCCGACGATTTGCCGCGGTTGCTCGTTCGGGAGGCTGTCAAATCGCAAGTACTGACCGACCGGGTCCTCGCCTGAAAAGTACTGTCGCGCCATCGTCTCGTTGATGATGACGACAAACGGTGCTGTGGCAATGTCGCGCTGGTCGAAGTCTCGTCCGCCGCGAAGCGGAACCTTCATCGTCTGGAAGAACCCGCGTGTAATGGCCACACGCATGACCGTCGGTCGCGACGCCGCTCCGGCGACGGATATCGCGGACGAGGGCTCGGCGCGCCCGTCGATCCGGAAGGGAACATCAGCCGAGGAGCCGCCGAACGGCGGCGTATTCGTCGCCGCGACTGACTGCACGCCCGGCACCGTTTCGAGCCGCTGCAGCACGCGCTCGACAGTGTCGGCTGGGACCGCGCTGACCTCGAACAGTCCAGAGCTGCCAAACATCCCGATCTGTTTGTACGATTCGCGCGCGGGCAATCGGAAGTCGAAGGTGAGGAGATTCGTCGGGTCGGCCCCAAGCTCATTGCCGACGACACGCGCGAAGCTGTGTAGCAACAGCCCGGCTCCGACGAGCAGCAGCAGCGCAAGTGCAATCTGACCGACGACAAGAGCGTGGCGAATCCGTTGACGACCAGCCGTCGCACCGCGGCTCGATTCCTTCAACGCACCGGTGACGTGGGTCCTCGAGGCCTGAAGCGCCGGCAGCACGGCAAACACGAGGGCGGTCACCAGCGCCACGATCGCGGTGAAACTCAACACCCGTAGATCGATCGACACGTCCTGCACACGCGGAAAGTCGGGCGGTGCCGTTCGAACGAACAGACGCAGACCACCCCACGCGAGCACCATTCCCAGTCCGCCGCCGAGCAACGCGAGGGGAAGCGTCTCGGTCACGAGCTGACGTACCATGCGCGGGCGGCTCGCGCCGATCGCCTGCCGGAGCGCCACCTCGGTGCGCCGAGCCGCCGTGCGCGCCAACAGCAGGCCGGCAACGTTGGCGCAGGCGATCAGCAGGACGACCCCGACGGCGCCCTGCAGCATCAGCAGGGCGGACCCGTAGTCGCCGCCAGTGCCGGCGCTTCGCGTTGCGGAGCGTTGAAGCGACTCCACCTTGGCGCCGAACCCACGATGGTGAACGGGGTCGGTCGCCGCAAGCCGTTCGCCGAGCGCATCGATTTCGGTCTGCGCCTGCTCGACCGTCACGCCTGCTTTGAGCCTGGCGATCACGGTGTTGGCACCGACACGACTTTCGACTTGCGCTCTGGTGAGGCACAACGGGACGAAGAACTCGACCTGCTCTCCGAAGAAATTGAACCGTTCCGGCATCACGCCGATGATGGTCGTGGGCTGGCGATCGAGCACGATTGTCTTGCCGACGATGTTGCCGTCGCTCGCGTAGCGGCGTTGCCACATGCGGTGGCTCAGGACCACAACCGGCGCGAGCTGGTCGACCTGATCCTCGGCCTCGGTGAACGTCCGACCGAGCATGGGTTCGACGCCGAGCGTGCGAAACATCGACGGCGATACTGTCTGCCCGAGCACCCGCTCCGGAGGAATGCCGTCCTCGGCGAAACCAAGGCTCTTGATCCCGCACGCGAGGCCATTGTGTGCCGCCACCGACTCGAACGACCGCGTCAGATCCTTGAACGCGACGTATCGAGTGATGCTGTGCGTACCGAGCCGATCAGGCTTCGTGGTGTCGGGAATGTTCCAAACGGTGACGAGCCGGTGGGACTCCGGTAACGCCAGCGGTCGCAGCAGCGCCGCATCGACGAGGGTAAACACCAACGTGTTCGCACCGATCCCGAGCGCAAGTGAGACCGCGGCCACCGCCGTGAACCCCGGCGCGCGCCGCAGCGCTCGCAGTCCGCAGGTCAGGTCGGCGCGGAGCTCATCGACGAGACGCAGCCCGCGGGCCGCGCGCACTTCTTCCTTGTAGCGCTCGACCGCGCCGAACTCGAGCCGCGCGCGCCGCCACGCCGCATCGGGTTCGAGACCGCTGCGAACCAGATCGCGGGCGCGCGCGTCGATGTGCAGGCGGATCTCTTCCGCCATCTCGTCTTCGAGACGGCGGCGCCGAACCAGGCCGGACGCGAATGACCGCACTTTCGCCCACATCATGGCTACGCTTCCTGCGCGCGCAGCGCCCTCGACATCGCGAGCGCAAGCCGTTCCCACCGTTCGGTCTCCGACTTCAGCCGTCGTCGGCCGGCAGCGGTCAGCCGGTAGTACTTGGCGCGCCGGTTGTTATCGGACGTGCCCCATTCGCTCGCGAGCAGCCCCTGGTGTTCGAGCCGGGCCAGCGCCGGATAGAGCGCGCCCTGCTCCACCAGCAGCGCTCCGCCGGTGATTTGCTGGATGCGCAGCAGCACGCCGTATCCGTGCTCCGGCGCCAATGAGATCGATTTCAGGATGAGGACGTCGAGTGTGCCTGGAAGCAGGGCCGCTTCGTCACCCATGCGTTGCACTCCTAGACTGCTTAGGAAGCCTAAGTCGACGTCTCCTAAGTTGTCAAGGAGAGGCAGGTCCGCCTGAAGGCGGACACTACATTGCGCTATTCGTAGCGGAGCGCGACGATGGGGTCGACGTGTGCGGCGCGCCGCGCGGGTATCCAGCATGCCGCGAAGGCGACGAGCGCAAGGACGGCCACGACGGCGAGATGCGCGCGCGGGTCGGACGGGGAGATGCCGAACAGCAGCCCCTCGACGAGGCCAGTCAGCGTCAGCGATCCGGCGATGCCGATGGCGAGGCCGACGGCGACCAGCGTCACGCCGTGACGAATCACCAGGCGAAGGACATCGTGGGGGTCGGCACCGAGCGCCAGGCGGACACCGATCTCGTGCGTCCGCTGTGCCACGGTGTACGACAACACCCCGTAGAGTCCGATCGCCGCCAGCAGCAGCGCCACACCCGAGAACGCCCCCAGCAGGAGCGCGTTGAAGCGCTCCTGACCGACGGACATCCCGATCCGCTCGTCGAGCGTCTTGACGTCGTAGATCGGCTGATCCGTGTCCACCGACTGGACCGCCGCACGAATCGCTGACACCAATCGAGCCGGATCGTTATCGGTCTTCACCACGACGTACGACATATTGAACGGCCGCTGCGCCAATGGAATGTAGACGAGCGGACGGGCAGCGCCCGGCAGGCCGGCATGCGTCACGTCGCCGACCACGCCGACGATTTCGCGCGCTGGCGTCTTGTCGCCGAACACCAGCCACGAGTCGAGTTTCACCCGCTTGCCGATCGGATTCTCGTTCGCGAAGTAGGAGCGCGCCAGCGACTCGTTCACGATGACGACGTTGGGCGCCTCGAGTGAGTCACGGTCAGTGAAATCCCGTCCCGCGATCAGCGGAATGCCGAGCGTGCTGAAATAGCCAGGCTGGTTCGCGACGAGGGCCGTCCGCGGACGCGCGTCCTTCGACACCGGTTGGCCTTCGATCTCCAGATACGGCCACAAGGCGTCGGTGGCGGCACCGCCACGATCTGGCAGCTGCATGCCGGCTGACACGCCGGTCACGCCGGGGACCGCTCGGAGCGCCGTCTGCAGCTCGCGGAACTTGTTGCCGGCCTGTTCGTACGAATACTTCTCCCACGGCCACGTGACGTCGAACGTCAGCACGTTGTGCGGATCGAATCCCTGCGGCGCCTGCTGCAGCCGCCAGAACGTCGTCAGAAACAGCGTCGCGCCGGTCAACAGCACCACCGCGAGCGCAATCTCGGCGACGACCAGCGCGCCGCGGAGGCGCGGGGCGCGCGCGCTGTCGGACAGCGTGCGCCCGCCCTCCTGCAACGCGACCGTCAGATCCACTCTCGAGGCGAGCCAGGCCGGCGCGAGGCCGAAGACCAGACCGGTTGCGAGCGAGGCCGTCACAGTGAATCCCAGGACCCACCGATCGACGCCGATCTCGCCGGCACGCGGCAAGTCGCCCGGAACGAGCGCGACGAGCGCATCGACGCCCCATGTGGCGATCAGGCCGCCGAGGACGCCACCGGCCAGCGCAAGAATCAGGCTTTCGATCAGGAGCTGCATCGCGATCCGGGCGCGGCCCGCGCCGAGGGCGGACCGGAGCGCGATCTCGCGGCGACGATCGGTGGCCCGCGCCAGCAGCAGGTTCGCGACGTTCGCGCACGCAATCAACAGCACGCAGGCGACGGCCGCAAACAGGACCAGCAGCGGGCGCGACACGCGACCGGCCACATGTTCGGCGGCCGGCACGAGGCGAATGCCGATTCCCGCATTCGACTCCGGGTACTGACGGCTCAGGCGCGTCGCGAGCACATCGAGCTCGGCCCTGGCGCCGTCGACGTCGACGCCCTCTCGAAGGCGTCCGATCGTGTCCATCATGCGGGCGCCGCGACGCATCTGAGGAATATCGGCGAACTGCTCAGGACCGAGCGCCGCCCACATATCGACTGGCACGGTTTGAATCGGGAACTGAAATGCGCTCGGCATGACGCCGACGACGCGGTAGCTCTTCCCGCTCAGCGTCAATCCACGACCAACGATCGCCGGGTCCGAACCGAAGCGCTCCGCCCAGAAGCGATGGCTCAACACGACCCCCTGCTCGGGCGCGTCGCGTTCCGCGCGCAACGTCGTTCCCAGCGCCGGTGGAACCCCGAGCACCGAGAAGAGATCGCCGATGACGACCACCACCTGCACCCGCTGCGGCTCGGCCGCGCCGGTGAGCACCATTTCGTATCCGTACCAGGATGCGAGACCGGCCAGCGAACGGCTCTGCGTCCGGATGTCGATGAAATCGGGAAAGGACACCCACGTCGCCGACGGGTTCTTCGGATCGGCCGACCACACCGAGACGAGGCGACTGCCGTCCTTGAACGGAAGCGGCCGCAGCAGCACGGCGTTGACGACGCTGAACACGGCGGTGTTGGCGCCGATGCCAAGGGCCAGCGTCGCCACCGCCACCAGCGTCAACATCGGCGCGCGCCGCAACGCACGGATACCGTGCCGCACATCGCGCACCACCGCGTCGAGCCACGGCAGGAGTTTCACGTCCCGGCTGGTTTCGCGGATGCGGAGCCGGTTGCCGAATTGGCGTCGCGCCAGTAGTTCAGCCTCCTGACGAGGCATTCCGTTCGCGACCAAATCGTCGACGCGTGCCTCGAGGTGGAAGGCGATCTCCTCGTCGAGCGCGCGATCGACGCCCGACGGCCGAAACACGTTCGCAAGACGGGACATCCAGGACATGCACTGCCTCTAGTGGACCTCATCAACCCGAACAGTACCGCGCAAAACCGA
This sequence comes from Vicinamibacterales bacterium, assembly GCA_035649395.1. Taxonomy (GTDB): domain Bacteria; phylum Acidobacteriota; class Vicinamibacteria; order Vicinamibacterales; family UBA2999; genus Gp6-AA40. The sequence goes on along the minus strand of DASRJR010000407.1, from coordinate 1,310 downwards.
CCTCGACAGCGATCTGCCGGCCGCGACAACACCGGGGTCCCCGCCGCGCCTGCGCGGTGGGGTGGTAGCGGAGCGGCCGGTCCCGATTTGGGCAATACGCCATTAAGCGTGCTTGAGAACGTAGTTCACTGCATCGGTGGTCGAGCGCCACCGCTCTTCTTCCGCGCTGAGCCGTCGTCGTCCTTCGGCGGTGATCTCGTAGGCACGCGCGGTGCGGTTGCGATCGGTCGTGATCCTGCGCGCCTTGATCCAGCCGGCTTCCTCCATCCGATGCAGCGCTGGATAGAGCGAGCCTTCCTCCACGCGCAGCGTCTCGGAGAGCTCGTGAATTCGGGATGTAATCGCGTAGCCGTGGAGAGGTCCTCGACGCTCGAGGATCGTCAGCACGAGGAGCGGCAGTGAGCCTTGCAGAGTGTCCGCGCGTGTCGCCATACTGAGCCAGCTTAGTAAGCTCGCTCAGTCTGCCCTGGATTGACCCGGCCTGTCAACTCCACCGGACCGGGCGGGCCCAAGACCTGATCACGTCCACTCGCTCGGGCGGCCCTGCAGCTGTGTATGCGACAGGACTCGATCGCCGCCGTGTGGCTGGAAGAACACCGTGGGCGGTGCTCCGGCAAACGTCCGGAACTCGTTGATCATGTGGGCCTGGTCGTAGAAGCCAACGTCGGGAGCCATGCCTGCCCACTGCGACACGTCCGACGACAGCAGCGCGCGGACCAGGGACTGGAAGCGAGTGATTCGCGCGAACACTTTCGGCGTCAGGCCCGCACCGGCGGCAAACCGCCGGGCGAATTCCTGCCGGCTCAGTCCGTGGCTCCGGGCCACCGCATCGATCGCGATGCGGCCGCCGCGGCGATTGATCGCACGCGCGGCCATCGCCGCGATCGGCTCCGGGCTGCCAGCGTGACCGATCCGCGTCATGAACGCGGCCATCACTGCCGAGATGCGGGCTCGAATCGGACGGCCCACCCACGACGCGTACAGCTGCTCGACTTCCAGCGATGTCCAGAGATCGTCGAGCGGTACGATCCGGTCGAGCAGTTCCGGTGCCGGCACTCCAAACAGACCGAATGTCTGCGTCGGCGGAAACACGACGCCAATGGCGTCGACGCGTCTTCCCACGCGAGCGATGCGCGCGTGCGTCACGGGACCAATCACGCAGACACGAGGCAACAGCGCGGACGTCGTCAGCGATCGACCGGCCGCCCATGGATCGCCGAAGTTGACGACGACCGACACTCCGGTCCCCGGCAGAAACGTGTTCAGGAGTGGATCCGATCGCTCGAGCCAGTACTCGGGGTTGTGGTCAC
>DASRJR010000406.1:0-3730 GCA_035649395.1 Vicinamibacterales bacterium | reverse complement strand
GCCATGTTGATCGCGTTGGTGATCGCGGCCATCGGTTCAAGGCAGATGAAGTTCTGCGGCTTGGGCGCCCAGATGACGGCGGACTTGAAACGTGGTCCGACGATCACGTCGAGCTGCTGCCCCCGGCCCTTCACGGAGACCGTTGCGCGGCCCTGTCCATCCCGTATGAGATCGCCGAACACGTCGTCGAGGTCGTACTCGCGAAGGGGTGCGGCCGAGGGATCGGGAAAGAAACGTTCAATCGGCTCGGTGTCGCCGGTGGGCACCTTGTTCGCGGCGAGCAACCAGCGCCGGCGTGCGCCGACCGAGATCGTCCAGTCGTCGCGTGGCGAGTCGGTCAGTTGGAAATACGGATGAAAGCCGATCGAGATCGGCATCGGCTCGGCGCTCACGTTGGTGACGGCGGTTGCGACTTCGAGTACCCCGTCCTTGAGGCGATAGGTCATCTCGATGGTGTGGGCGAATGGCCACTGCTTCATCCAGGCAGGCTGGCGGAAGAACTCGAGTCGGCTGATGAGCGATGCGGCGTCGCCAGTGGCATTCATCGACGTGACGCGCCACTGGTCCGTGGTGGTCACGAAGCCGTGAATGGGAATCGTGCCGCGAATGTTTCCCAGGGTCATGTCGAAGGGGTAGCGTCGTCCGTTCGCGTAGAACGCCTGCTCGTCGAGCCGATTGATCCACGGGCCCATGAACGGGATGCCCATGCCGTTCGGCGCGGCTTTGAAGGCGTCGCTTCCACCGGGCGGCGTGCGGAGCACCCGGTGTCCGTTGACCTGCATGTCGAAGGCGATGTTGCCCACCGACGGCATGATCGACACGCGAGTGTCGGTCGCGGCGTCGTGCAGTTGAACGACGTCGCCCTGGCGACTGGCCGTGTAGCGCCGCGCCGCGGCCGGCGTTGCGACGACGAGGCAGAGCGCGAGCAGCGAGAGGAGACAGCGTTTCATGCGAAGCGAATTCTACTGATATCCTCCCTGCCCATGACACGACGGCTGTTTCCCGCACTGATTCTCGGATGCCTCGTCCTGACGCGCCCGCTGTCGGCGCAGCTCTCGCCGTCGGCGACGTGGGCGACGCACGCGGCGAACAACTATCAGATCGCGCCGAACGTGACGTATCTCACGGCGACCAACTTCGAATCGAAGCTCGACGTCTACTATCGCCGCGGCGCCACGACACCGCAACCTACGGTCGTCTACTTTCACGGAGGGTTCTGGGCGGCGGGCACCAAGGAAGGCGCGGTGATGACGATCCTCCCGTGGATGGAGATGGGATGGAACGTCGTGAACGTCGAGTATCGGCTCGCGCGTGTGGCGCCCGCGCCTGCGGCCGTCGAGGACTGCCTGTGTGCGCTGCGGTTTCTTGCGGCGCAGGCAAAAACCTACAACATCGACGTCACGAAGATCGTCGTTACCGGCGAGTCGGCGGGCGGTCACCTGTCACTCACGAGCGCGATGATTCCCGACACCGCAGGACTCGATCGCCAGTGTGCGGGACCGGCCGCGGTGCCGCGGGTGGCGGCGGCGATCAACTGGTTCGGTATCACCGACGTCAACGACGTCATCGATGGTCCCAATCGCGCCAACGCGGCGATGACGTGGTTCGGCAGCCTGCCAAATCGCGAAGAGATCGCCCGGCGTGTCTCTCCGCTGACGTACGTGCGGGCGGGGCTGCCACCGATCCTGACGATTCACGGCGACGCCGATCGCGTCGTGCCGTATCAGCACGCCGTGCGGCTCCACGAGGCACTGAACAAGGTCAGCGTGCCGAACCAGCTCGTCACGATTCCGGGCGGCGGGCATGGCAACTTCACGCCAGAGCAGCGCACGATGATTTACGTCGCCATCCGCGAGTTCCTGTCGAAGAATGGCATCAAGCCGTAGTCGTCCGTCGGGTCACTCGTCGATCTTGACCGGCGCGGGAGCCGGGCATAGGCTCTCATCAATAGCGGAGGCGTGGAGATGCGTTTGATGCGCTTTCGAGCGATCGGCCTCGTCGTCATCGGCATCGGTGTGCTCGCTGCCTCGACGATGGCGCATCACTCGGTGCCGGGCCAGTTCGATACCTCGAAACCGATGACGCTGAAAGGTGTCATCGCGAAGGTCGACTGGATCAACCCGCACATCTACGTCCACCTCGAGGTCAAAGAAGCGGACGGCACGACCGCCAGGTGGGCGCTCTCAACGCTGCCGACGGCGATGATGAGGCGCGCCGGCCTGACCAAGGAGACGCTGCAAGGCAAGCCTGGCGAAGTCGTCACGATCGACGCCGTTCCGGCGCGCGATGGATCGAAGCACCTCGGATGGATCAACAAGATCACGTACGCCGACGGCCACACCATCTCCCCAACCGGTCAATAGCCATGAAACATGTTCCTTTCACCGGCGGCCTGATCGCGCTCGCCCTCGTCGCGACGACGTGGGCGGCCCAGGCTCCGCCACCACGAGGCTCCGTGGCGCAGCTCGAGGCGCTCGCCAAGAAGCCGACGCCGCGTCTGGCCACCGGCCGCACCGACTTCAACGGCACCTGGGATCACCTCGGCGGCATCGAGTTCGTGAGGCCGCAGAAACGTGCCGACGGATCGATCTGTCTGATTGCCTGCGGTCCGCCGCCGGCGGGGGCGCCGCCGGCGCCGTTCCCGCCCGTGCAGACCGATTTCCCGAAATACAAGCCCGAGTTCGTCGCCAAGGTGAAGGAGCTCACCGAGCAGCAGGTCAAGTTCGACACCGTCCTGCAGTGCCACCCGCCGGGTGTGCCTCGCATCGGCCCACCGGGAAAGATCGTTCAGAGCGCACGCGAGGTCGTGTTCCTCTACGACGACGTGAACGGATCGTTCTTCCGCATCATTCCAATCGACGGCCGCCCGCATCGCAAGGGACTGCCAGCCAGCTTTCTCGGCGACGCGATCGGACGCATCGAGGGCGACACGCTGATCGTGGAAACGCAGAACTTCAACGACGAGACGTGGCTCACCGACAACGGGGCGTTCCATACCAGCAATCTCAAAGTGACCGAGCGCTTCCGTCGTCGGGGCGACACGATTGAGTACAGCGCGGTCGTGCAAGACCCGTCAGTGCTGGTGGAACCGTGGTCGCCGAAACCACAGGTGATGTGGATCACCGATCAGGAGCTCGAGGAGTCGCCGCGCTGTGACGATCGCGATCTCGAGCACATCGTCGACGGCTCGCATCACGATAACCCCCGATAGAGGAGGACGGGCGCGTCCAAAGTGCCGGCGGGTCTAACAGACCCGCCTCTACGACGTTCGCTAACAGGCGTAGCAGAGGCGGGTCTTCAGACCCGCCGTAATATCAGTGGTACCCCCAGCTTGACAACTTCTGCCTCAGAGCCCCAAGATTCGCCCACTTCATACTCGGAATACCTCGGCGCCGAACCCTGACCCCTTCGTCGATTCGCTCTCATACGTTCATTGCGGGATGAACATTGGAGAGGGAGGAGTCTGCACATGCGTGCACTCGGCAGGATCGCGTTCGTCTTCGGCGTCGTGCTCTCTCTGGCGACCATCGCGCGCGCTCAGACGGCACAGGCATCCATCACCGGGGTCGTCAAGGACACATCGGGCGCAGTGCTTCCTGGTGTAATCGTCGAAGCGTCGAGCCCCGCGCTCATCGAGAAAACGAGGTCGGTCGTCACCGACAGCACAGGCCAATACCGCATTGTCGATCTCCGTCCCGGTGTGTACACCGTGACGTTCACCCTGAGCGGA
>DASRJR010000405.1:0-5294 GCA_035649395.1 Vicinamibacterales bacterium | reverse complement strand
ACCGGCTGGCCGGTACGGAACTCGTGAGCCATGTTGTAGAAACCCGCTGAGGTCAGCGTGACCGTGATCTCCTTGTCGGTCTTGTTCTCCCAGTACCAGCCGTGAATGCCTGGGAAGGGCGCGGTCAACGTTCCCGACGCTTCGCTCTTGCCATCGCCTTTCTCGTACGTCTGCGCGTAGCCGCGGGGCGCGCCGTCGGGCTCTGCGTGGAATTCGAACGCGACCGGTCCGGTCGTCTTCCATGAGAACAGCAGCGCTTCCCCTTTGTCGAGCCTGTACTTGTATTCCATTCCCTCACGCGGGCCCACTTTGAATTCCACGGTCTCGCTCTTGAACCCGCGCTCCTGCGGCACGATCAGCGTCGCCTGACCGGCGCCGCCGCTGGCCGCCGACTCGTTGAGCGCCTCGACCTGCTTGCCAACCGCGCCGAGCTCGACGAGACCGACGCGCGCGCCGATGCCCAGCGGGTCAACGCCGTACTCAGCAGGGAGGACAAACATCACCAGCACGAGTCCCGCGACGAGCAGCGCAGCCCCCGCGGCCGCGGCCAGGCGCTGCCGCGCCTCGGTTGTCAGTTCCTGTTGCGTCGTCATGAGGTTTACACCGAAAGGAAATAGCCGGCGAGCTGATAGCCCACCAGCAGGAAACCACAGCTCATCACGACGGCGTTGGTCGCGAAGGCGTGTTGCAGAAAACTCGGGCGGAAGCGCCAGTAGGTCAACGCGATCAGGATCGCCGTCAGCGCGAGCCCTTGCCCGATCTCGACGCCGACGTTGAAGCTGATGATGTTCGCCACGAGCCCGTTCGGGGACAGCTCGAACTCCTGCAGCTTCGTCGCAAGGCCAAAACCGTGGAACAACCCGAAGACGAGCACCGCCGCGCGTGTGTTGGGCTGGAATCCGAGGAAGCGCCGGAACCCGTCCATGTTCTCGAATGCCTTGTAGACGACCGAGAACCCGATGACGGCGTCGATGAGAAACGGATTCGCGCGGACTCCGCCGAGCACGCCCAGCAACAACGTCGCGCTGTGCCCGATCGTGAACAGCGTGACGTACTGCACGACGTCGTTCAGCCGGTACAGGAAGAAAATTACTCCGACCAGGAAGAGCAAATGGTCGTACCCCGTCACCATATGCTTGGCGCCGAGGTACAGCAGCGGACCAATCGCCCGGCCGTTCAACCCTTGCAGGAACACCGCGTCCTTGCCCGAGACGCCGTGCGCGCTCAGCACGTCGGCGGCCAGGAACACGAGCAGCGCCGCCAGCGCGATTACTCTCGTTGGTACTTTCGATGACAGTTGTCGCATGATGTGTTGATTGCCTCACCGGCCGCGAGCACGCCGGCCGGATCTTTCGCCTGCGTCGCTTTCAGCGCGACCATCCCCGCGTCAGCCATCGCCTTGGCCATCGTCACCCACTCGCCTTTGTCGATCGAGCGGTCGCCGGCGACCAGCATGTTCGCCGACTCGACGAGCGCCGCGGCACTGCTCGACACCTCGAGCCATTCCGCGTCGGTCTTCGGCTGCTTCTCTTCGATGCCAGCGGCTGACACCGTCGTGCTGACCGATTCGAACACGACGTTGGCCGACGGACCGACAATGCCGCGCATGATCTGCTGGACGGTCGCGACGGCCGGTGGCGGCGGCGCCGCCGCCGCGGCTGGGACAGCACCCTGCGAGGCGCGCGCGGCGGCGATGATAAAGCCAATGCCCGAGATGAACAACGCCGCGCTGACGACGAATAGCCAATGAACGGTTTTCATATCCCTCACGGGCCGCCTAAAGGCGTCCCCCACGTCCGTAGTTCAGGTACATCGCTGGCACGACGACCATGTTGAGCAGCGTCGACGTCATCAGGCCGCAGAGAATCACGATCGCCATCGGCGTCTGGATTTCGCTACCCGATTTGCCACCGCCGAGCGCCAGCGGAATCAGCGCGAGCCCGGCCGCCATCGCGGTCATGAGAATCGGGATCAGCCGCTCACGCGCGCCGCGTTCGACGGCCTCCCGAAAGTCGGTCACGCCCTCCTGCTCCATCAGATGCCGGATGTGCGAGACGAGCATGATGCCGTTGCGCGTCGCGATACCGAACAACGTGATGAAGCCGATCATCGACGCCACGCTCAACACGCCACCCGCCAGGAATACACCGGCCACTCCGCCGATCAACGCGAGCGGCAGGTTGAGCATGATGAGCACGGAATCGCGCGGGCTGCCGAACGCCAGCACGAGCAGCATGAACAGCCCCGCGATCACGCCGACGCCCAGCACCCTCAGCCGTCGCGACGCACTCTGCTCGCTCTCGAACTGCCCTCCATACTCTACTCTGTAGCCCGCCGGCATCCGCACCTGCCGGGCCACTGCCGTCCGCATGTCGTCGACGACGGAGCCCAGGTCCCGCCCTGCGACGTTCGCCGAGATCACGATGCGACGCTGCACGTTCTCGCGCAGGATCATGTTCGGCCCCAACTCGCGGCGAACATCGGCCAGCAGGCGAATCGGGATCGGTCCCCCGCCGGGCGTATCGACCGGCAGCTCTTGCAGCCGGTCGAAGTCCGCTTGAGACGTCGGATCGAACTTGACGACGAGGTCGAAGGCCACGCCGCGATCGAACACGCGCCCGACCGTCGTCCCCGCGAAGCTCGTCTCCACGGCCTCGGCCACATCGTCGGCACGTAGTCCGTATCGCGCGATCGCCGGCCGGTTCAAGATGAAGCGCACGAAGGGCACGTCCATCTGCTGCTCGAGTGACACGTCGACAGCGCCGGGGACGCCAACCATCACATCGCGCACGTGCTCGCCGAGACGGCGCAGCGTCGGCAGGTCGTCGCCGAACACCTTGACGGCGATGTTGGCGCGGGTGCCGGACAGCATGTGATCGATGCGGTGCGAAATCGGCTGACCAATCGTCACATTGGTCCCCGGGAGCGTCGCGAACCCGCGACGCAGCGCCGCCAGCAGTTCCCCGCGCGATCGGCCGGTCTCGCGCAGGCCCACGTCGATCTCCGCCGCCTCGACGCCCTGCACGTGCTCGTCGTACTCGGCGCGGCCGGTACGACGTGCGGTCGCCACGACCTCGGGCTGCGCGAGCAGAATCTGCTCGACGCGCCGCCCGATTTCGTCCGACTTGGGCAACGACGTGCCCGGCAGCGTGTTGGCCTGCACGGTCAGCGAGCCTTCGTTGAACTCGGGCAGAAACGCCGTCCCCATCCGTGCGATCGCGATCACCGCCGCGACGAACAGGACGACCGACGTCGCCATGACCAGAGTGGGGTGATCGAGCGCACGCGGCAGATCTTTCGCAAAGCGCTCCTTCAGCGTGCGTGCCAGCCAGCCGTCGTGCCCACGCAGAATCGACCGCGCTCCAGGGAGGAAGGCGAAGCTCAATGCCGGTGTCACGACGATGGCAACGACCAGCGACGCCAGCAGCGCGACGATGTAGGCAACCGCCAACGGCGTCATCAGCCGACCTTCCACACCGGCAAGGCCGAAGATGGGCAGGAACACCAGGACGATGATGATGGTGGCGAACACGATCGAGGTTCGAATCTCGAGCGTCGCATCGCGAACGACATCAGCGGCAGGCCGCTGCTCTGCTGCCGCACGGGCCGCGTTCTCTCGAAGACGACGGACGACGTTTTCGACGTCGATAATCGCGTCGTCGACGAGAGCACCGATCGCGATGGCCATCCCGCCGAGCGTCATCGTGTTGATGGTGGCGTCGAACGCGCGCAGCACCAGCACCGCCGCCGCGAGCGACAGCGGGATCGCCGTCAGCGTGATGGCGGCCGCCCTCAGATTGGCGAGGAAGAGCACGACGATAGCCACGACAAGTAGTCCGCCGTCGCGGAGCGCCGCGATGACATTGTCGACCGCCACCTCGATGAAATCCGCCTGCCGGAAGATCCGGCGATCGATGGTCATGCCGGCGGGCAGCTCCTTCTGCAGCGCGTCGAGCTCGCGATCGAGACGCGCCGTCAGCTCCACCGTGTTCGCGCCCGGCTGCTTCTGCACACCAACGATCACCGCCGGCTTGCCGTTGCGCGATCCCTCCCCGCGTCTGAGCGCCGCGCCCTCGCGCACGTCGGCGACGTTCCGGACCAGCACCGATCGGTCGCCGCGTAGCGCGACGACGCTTTCGCCGATCTCCTCGGACGTGCGAACCCGTCCGATGGTCTGCAGGACGTACTCCTGTGGCCCCTCCATGTAGATACCGGCAGAGGTGTTCTGACTGGCGCCACGAACTGAATCGAGCAATTCGGTGACACTGATGTTGTTGGCCCGCAGTTGATCGGGGTGCGCGATCACCTGAAACTGCCGTTCGGCGCCGCCGATTGGCGTCACCTGCGAGACGCCGGAGACGGCGAGGAGACGCCGGCGCACCAGCGTGTCGGCGACCGTGCGAAGCGCGAGCGGATCGTCGCGCTCCGAGGAAATCGCAAAGAACACGATCTCGCCCATGATCGACGAGATCGGCGCGAGAATCGGCCGCTCGGCCTGCGGTGGCAGCGTCCCGCTCACAAGCGTGAGCTTCTCGGCGACCACCTGGCGGGCCAGGAAGATGTCGGTCCCCCAATCGAACTCGACCCAGACCACGGCAATGCCGACGGCGGTCGCAGAACGCACGCGCCGAACGCCCGAGGCACCGTTAATCGCTGCCTCGATCGGAAACGTCACCAGCGTTTCCATCTCGTCGGGCGCCATCCCGCGGCCTTCGGTGAGAATCGTGACCGTCGGCGCGGTCAGGTCCGGGAACACGTCGACCGGCATCGTGCGTGCAGTCCAGATGCCGGCCGCGGCGAGCAGCACGGCCAACGCCAGCACCATCCAATGGTGGTCAATGGACCACTGAATCAGTCTCTTCATCGTTCGTTCTCTGGCCGCCTAAAGGCGGCCCCTACGGTCGTCCGTGGGGGCCGGCTTCAGCCGGCCCATCAATGCACATGCCCTTCAGCCGGCAGGCCCTTCGCCGCGGATGCCAGCTGCACTTCGTAGGCGCCACGCGTGACGACGCGCTCACCCGGCTTGAGGCCGTCCTTGATGCCCACCAGATCGCCGTCGCGCGAGGCAATCTCGATGAAGCGCCGCGCGAACTGCTCACCGCCGACCTGAACGAAGACGTAGGGCCGCCCGGCCTCCATCAACACCGCCGCACTTGGGACGACAGGGATGCGCTGCTTCTCCTTCGTGTACAGCAACGCGCTCCCCACCTGTCCAATGAGCAGTTGCTCACCAGGGTTGGAAATCTCCATCTGCAGCGGCAGCGCCCGCGTGGTCTGATCGATCACGCCGGGAT
>DASRJR010000404.1:0-5746 GCA_035649395.1 Vicinamibacterales bacterium | reverse complement strand
CGCGTGACGGCGCCCGATACGCGCCCCTGGCTCGAGGACAGAGAGTTGCGTGACGTGCCGCATCCCGGCGAATCGATGGCGACGCGTCAACCGGTCTGCACCGTTCTCGCCGAGGCTGGCGATGCCGCTCGCTGCTACGAGGCGCTCGTCGTACGAGCCGGCAATGTGTACCGACAGCTTCGGCCCGATCAATGAGAATTGATCTCTGCCTCTCTGCGATCCCTGCGTGAGACCTCGGCGATCTCCGCTCCCTCGACGATCTCTCTGTTGAAAACACGAGAGCAACGCACTAATGTAGCGACGCGGCTGTCCTCATATTCGCTGCGGAGCCGCTGTGCGCATCGGAGGAAGACCATGACGAGAACGCTGATCGCCGCTCTGGCGCTCGTGGGCCTGTTGCCCTCGGCCGCAATCGCGCAGTATGCGAAGGCGGTCGTCAGCGCGGCATCGAAGGCGATGGGAGTCGAGAACCTGAGCTCCATCTACTATTACGGCACCGCGGCCAACGGCGCACTCGGCCAGAACAACAACGCCAACCAGCCGTGGCCGATGACGCCACTCAACGATTACCGGCGCGCGATCGATTTCTCGCAGCCCGCGTCGCGCGCGACCGCGCTCACGTTGGCGGTGTCGGTCGTCACCAGCGCGCTCGAGCCTGGCGTGTTCAATCAGAACATCACGCGCGACAATATGGCCTGGGCGCAGCAGCTCGAGATCTGGATCACCCCGTGGGGCTTCCTCAAAGGCGCTGCCGCCAACGATGCGACCGGCAGTCCGCAGACCGTTGGAGGCAAGCGCTACAACGTCGTCACGTGGATGAGCCCGATCAAGGCCCCGTCCGGCGCGTCGTACCGGCTGGTGGGCTACATCGACTCGAATAACCTGGTCGAACGAACGCAGACGTGGCTCGAGAATCCGATCTTCGGCGACATGCTGGTCGAAACCGAGTACACGAATTACCGCGACAACAATGGACTGAAGTACCCCGCGACGATCGTGCAGAAGCGCGGCGGATGGCCCACGTTTCAGGCGCAGATTCTGGCGGCCAATGCCAACCCGGCAAACATTCAACAGCTGCTGACGGCGCCGCCTCCGACTGCGCCGACGCTCGCGAATCAAGCCGGACGGGCCGGCGGCCCGCCCCCTGCGCCGGCCGGAGCAGGACGCGGCGGTCCACCTCCCGCACCGATGCCTGCGTCGGAGAAGCTGGCCGAGGGCGTTTACCGGATCACGCAGGTGCCCGCTCAGGGGGCGTACAGCGCACTGGCGGTGGAGTTCAGCGACCACGTGTTTCTGTTCGAGCCGGGTCCGCAGAACGAAGCCCGCGCCCAGGCGATCATCGCTGAGACGAAGAAGGTCATTCCGAACAAACCGATCCGCTACGGCGTCATCTCACACCATCATTTCGATCACACCAGCGGCCTTCCCGCGGTCGTCGCCGAAGGCATCACCATCGTGACGCACGAGACGAACCGCGCGTTTCTCATGAACGCGTTGAGCGCGCCGCGTACCCTCGCGCCCGACTCGATGTCGAAGTCGGGCAAGAAGCCAAAGATCGAGGGCATCGTCGGCGACAAGCGAGTATTTCAGGACGCGACGCGAACTGTCGAAGTCCATCTGATCAGGGGGCTTCCGCACGCCGATGGTCTGCTCGTCGCCTATCTGCCGAAAGAAAAGATCCTGGCGTATGCCGACATGTTCAACCTGCCCGCTGCCGACAATCCTGTGCCGAATCCGCCTGTCATCGGCACCATGGTGTTCCTCGATAACATCGATCGATTGAAACTGGAGCCCGAGAAAATTCTCTCGGTGCACTCGCTCATTCCCGACCGGCTGGCCACGCGCGCCGACATCGTCGCGTCGCTCGGTCGAAAATAGCCTGGCAAGAAGGCGCGGAGGATGCGACGATGGGGTTGAGGCATTCCGAACTGGTTCGAGTCAGTGCTCTCGCGGCATCCGTCATCGTGCTCACGCTGAGCATGGGCGGGTCGCTGTCTTCTCAAGCCGCTCAGGCGCCCGGCGCTGCACCAGCTCCGCCATCGACGCCACCAGCACCGCTGAAGGGCACGCTTCAACGCGTGAAGGTGCACGGCCCATCACTCGAAGGCAACTTGATGGGCGAGTCCGCGTCGCCGGACGTCTCGATCTACCTGCCGCCCAGCTACGCGAAGGACCGTTCGCGGCGATATCCGGTCGTCTACCTGCTCCACGGCTACACGAATACTGACCTCGGCTACTTTGGCGAGACCGGCCGGCAGCTGCATCGGCTCGCGGAGCGTGCGTTCGAGAGCGGTACCGCCCGCGAGATGATCCTGGTGATGCCGAATGGCATGAACGCCTACGGCGGCAGCATGTATTCGAACTCGGTGACCACCGGCAACTGGGAAGGCTATGTCGCCGAGGATCTGGTCGCCTACATGGACCGGAACTACCGGACCATTGCCGCGCGCGAGTCGCGCGGGCTGGCCGGCCACTCGATGGGCGGCTACGGGACGATGCGCATCGGCATGAAGCGGTCCGATGTGTTCGCCGCTCTCTATGCGCTGAGCTCGTGCTGCCTCAACGAAGGCAGCGTCCGGCCGAGCCGCACCGGCGAGCCGTCGCCGGCCGAGGCAATCACCTCGATCGAGCAGGCGCGCGATAACCGCGCCGCGCAGGGGACGCTGGCACGGGCGGCCGCATGGGCGCCGAACCCGGCGAAGCCGCCGCTGTTCCTCGACCTACCGACGAGCAATGGCGCGGTCCGGCCTGAGGTCGCCGTCAAATGGGCCGCGAACTCGCCGGTGGCGATGCTCGACCAGTACGTGTTCAGCTTGAAAAAGTACAAAGCGATCGCGCTCGACATCGGTCTGCAGGATTCGTTGCTCGCGAGCAATCGCGTGATGGTCGAAGCGCTGACGAGGTTCGGCGTGCCACACACGTTCGAGACCTACGAGGGCGACCACGGCAATCGAGTACCGCAGCGCTTGGAAGAGAAGGTGCTGCCGTTCTTCTCGAACGTCTTGTCGTTCGATTCGCCGAAGCGCGACACGAGCCGATGACGAGTTGACCTCCGCCCATTTTCCCCCAGGGTGACCGCCCCTTCTGTGTGTGAGAGATCTTCAAAGGAGATCAGATGGCTAAGAAGACAGGATCGAAGAAGAAGGCCGCACGAAAGCCGAACGCCGCGTTCATGAAGGCCATGAACCCGAGTCCGGCGCTGGCGGAAGTCGTCGGCTCGAAGGCAATCCCGCGGACGGAAGTCACCAAGAAGCTCTGGGCCTACATCAAGAAGAACAAGCTCCAGGATGCGAAGAACAAACGGATGATCAAGGCCGACGCCGCCTTGAAGCCGGTCTTCGGCGGCAAGGCCTCGGTCAACATGTTCGAGATGACCAAGCTGGTCAACAAGCACCTGAAGTAGGTGGTGTGGTCGCGTAGAGCGGGGGCTCGAGCCCCCGCGCCCTACTGCGCAGGCGGGGCGAAGGTCGCCGACGTGTCGACCGTGAATTTGCGGTAGTTGGAGAACTCCAGCGTCGCATCGCGACGCAACATCTTCAGCAGGGCCACACGAGCGTTGAAGCTGTAGCTCGCGCTTGCCGGCAGCCAGACCTCGCCATTCACCTTCCGCCGTTCGAACGCGATCCGCGCGCCCTTGCTGACGCGCGCCAGCAATCCCAGCCCGATGCCCACGGTGTCGATTGCTTCGACGTTCAGGCGGATCAACTCGTAGTCGGTTTCGCTGACCCAGGCCATGACGGTAAAGTGCCGCATCATCTTGCCGTCGCTCGTACGCGCCTCGGCGTTCGGCCGCGGCGTCAGTGAGAACCGGATCGCGTCGTGGCGATCGAGGCTCTCGCGCCCGAGCATCTTGATGTCGTACACGCGAAAGATGTCGTCAACGACCTCGGCCATTTCCCGGCGCGCTTTGTCGTAGTCGCGCGTCTGCTTCGCGCGCTCCTTCTCGGGCTGAGCCGTGAGTCGCTTCGCGTACTCCTCGGCCTTCTGCTGGCGCTCCCGGTCTTGTTTCTCGACCTCGGGTCGCGGCACTGGCCGGCCGTCCTCGGAGATCAGCCGCTCATACCGGCCTTCGCCAGGGAGCCCAGGGTAGTTCTCGTAAACCTTTACCGATTCGGACGTCGCGCGCCCCTTGCCGTCCATCTTGCGCTCCCGGCGCGTCTCGACGTAGCTGTAACTGCTCTGCAGTGACTGGTCCGTCTGCAGCCGCTTGCGGACTTCGGGCATGAACGTCTTGAGGTCCGGGAGCGGACGCTCCTGAGCGGAGAGCGGAGACAGCAGGAAAAGGATGGCGGCGATCGGGACTGCCAGGTATTTCATGCGGTACCAACATTATCGACGCCAAGCCGTGCGATCGTAAGCCCACTGCTGCGAAGTACTATTACGGGTTGAATGAGCGAGGAGCGTCCATCAATCAGGGAACACAACGGCGTTCGAGTGGTCGATACGTTCGCCGAGGCTTTCGACATGCGCGCCGCGCGCGCCATCATCACGGCGCAGTCGCCGGCCTGGGCGCGGACGGCGGCGCAGTCACTCACCGGCTTTGCGACGTCGGTGATCGGGTGCAAGGTCGAAGCGGGCATCGAGGCCGAACTGGCCCCGGAGATCACACCCGACGGCCGTCCCGGCATCAGCGTGTTGCTCTTTGCGTTCAATAGCGACGGCCTCGGACGACAGCTGATCGACCGGATCGGCCAGACGATCCTCACCTGCCCTACCACGGCCTGTTTCGACGGCCTCCCCGCCGCTGCCGACCGCGTCGTCGTTGGCGGACAGCTTCGTCACTTCGGCGACAAGTTCCAGGCGAGCAAGGTGGTCGACGGCCAGCGCTACTGGCGGATCCCGGTGATGGAAGGGGAGTTCGTGGTGCAGGAGGGCTTTGGCGTCCAGAAGGCCATCGGCGGCGGCAACATGCTGATCCTCGGGACCGATCAGCCGGCGACGCTCGCGGCGGCGGAAGCGGCGGCGCAGGCGATGCGAGCCGTGCCGGGCGTGATCCTGCCGTTCCCCGGTGGCATCGTCCGTTCGGGCAGCAAGGTCGGTGCGAAGAAGTACAAGAACATGATCGCCTCGACCAACGACGCCTACTGTCCGACGCTGCGCGGCAGACCGGGCGTCGACAGCCAGCTCCCCAACGGCGTCAACTCCGTCCTCGAGATCGTCGTCGATGGCCTCGATCGCCCTGCCATCGAACGCGCGCTCAGCGTCGGCCTCCACGAGGCCTGCCGTCCCGGCGTCGTCGAGATCTCAGCGGGCAACTACGGGGGGAAGCTGGGGAAGCATCACTTCCATTTGCACTCGCTGCTGTCCTGAGGAAACGGAGGCTGCGGAGGAAACGGATTAACACGGAGCAACGGAGATAACGGAGATCGGATGGAGATCGCCACGCCGGCACCCACAATCACAAGCCCTGTGCCGCGGCGGCTTGTGATTGCGGGTGTCGGTGTGGCGCACTCCGTTCGGTCTCCGTTGCTCCGTTCCTCCGTGTGAAAACCGTTATCTCCGTCCCCTCCGTTACCTCGAAAACCCACGCGCACGAATCCAGAAACTCTCCCTCCACACGCCACCGGGCGCCAGGTTTTCCAGCTCCGAGTACGCCCCGCGATGTGCCATGTTGATCGCGTTGGTGATCGCGGCCATCGGTTCAAGGCAGATGAAGTTCTGCGGCTTGGGCGCCCAGATGACGGCGGACTTGAAACGTGGTCCGACGATCACGTCGAGCTGCTGCCCCCGGCCCTTCACGGAGACC
>DASRJR010000403.1:0-10355 GCA_035649395.1 Vicinamibacterales bacterium | reverse complement strand
GCGGCTGCAGGACAAGATCGACGCGGTCAACGCCTGGGACATCGATTCACAGCTCGACCTGGCGATGGATGCGCTTCGGTGTCCGCCGCCTGACGCCGACGTCGCGAATCTCTCGGGTGGCGAGCGTCGTCGGGTGGCGCTTTGCCGGCTCCTGCTGACGTCGCCGGACCTGCTGCTCCTCGACGAACCGACCAACCATCTCGACGCCGAGTCGGTGGCGTGGCTCGAGCATTTTCTCGCCGAATACAAGGGCACGGTCGTCGCCGTCACGCACGATCGCTACTTCCTCGACAACGTCGCGCAGTGGATTCTCGAGCTCGATCGAGGATCCGGCATTCCGTGGAAGGGCAACTACTCGTCGTGGCTCGATCAGAAGCAGCAGCGCCTGGCGCAGGAAGAAAAGTCGGAGACCAAGCGTCAGAAGACGCTGCAGCGCGAGCTCGAATGGATCCGGATGTCGCCGCGGGCGCGTCAGTCAAAAGGGAAGGCGCGTCTGAACGCGTACGAGCAGCTGCTCAACGAGGACACGGCGCAGAAGATCGAGCAGGTCGAGATCTACATCCCGCCCGGCCCACGGCTCGGCGACGTCGTCGTCGAAGCCCGCGGCGTGCGCAAGGCGTACGGCGACCTCCTGCTGATGGACGATCTCACCTTCACGCTGCCGCGCGGCGGCATCGTCGGCGTGATTGGACCGAATGGCGCCGGCAAGACGACGCTGTTCCGAATGATCACCGGGCAGGAGAAACCCGACGGCGGCACGCTCCGCCTCGGTGAGACGGTCCAGCTCGGATACGTCGATCAGAGCCGCGACGCGCTCGCCGCCACCAAGAGCGTGTGGGAGGAGATCTCCGGCGGCGAAGACGAGCTGATGATTGGGAAACGGCCCGTCCCATCACGCGCCTACGTGTCGTGGTTCAACTTCAAGGGGCCGCAGCAGCAACGCAAGGTCGGCACACTCTCGGGCGGCGAGCGCAACCGCGTCCATCTCGCAAAGTTGCTGCAGCGCGGCTCGAACCTGCTCCTGCTCGACGAGCCGACCAACGATCTCGACGTCGACACGCTGCGCGCGTTGGAGGAAGCGCTGCTCAATTACGCCGGCTGCGCCGTGGTCATCAGCCACGATCGGTGGTTCCTCGATCGCATCGCGACGCACATGCTGGCGTTCGAGGGCGATAGCCGTGTCGTGTGGTTCGAGGGGAACTATCAGGACTATGAAGCCGATCGCAAGCGGCGCCTGGGCGCCGAAGCCGATCGCCCGCATCGCATCAAGTACCGGAAGCTGACGAGGTAAAAACATGACTCCAGAAAACGCGAAAGCTGCGGCCGACATGTTGGCGACCGTTTGGGAAGGCGAGTATCCCGCCACCTGTCAGGTGCTGGCCGCCGTGAAGGACGATAACCGCAACTACAAGCCGGATCCGAAATCGCGCACAGCGTGGGAGCTGGCCACTCACCTCGCGACCGCCGACATCTGGTTCATCGACAGCATCGTCAATGGCGCGTTCGAGTGGAACCCGGATGCCGCCAAGCAGGCCGAGTCCCAGTTCAAGAACGCCAACGACGTCGCCGAGTTCTACAAGAAGACGTTCCCGGAAAAGCTGAAGCAGCTGCGGGCGCTGCCCGCCGAGCGGCTGACGCCGGCGCTCAGCTTCTTCGGTGTGATGACGATGCCGACCGTGCAGTACATCGGCTTCGCCAACAACCACAGCGTGCACCACCGCGGTCAGCTGGCGGCCTATCTGCGCGCCATGGGCTCGAAGGTTCCGAACATCTACGGTCCGAGCGCGGACGCCGAACCGGCCGGGACCTAGTCGTACGTGGGGTCCGGCTGTAGCCGTGGGGTCCGGCTTTAGCCGGACCGAATCGTGACCTTTCCCGATCTCCGCGCATTCATCGACCAGCTTCGCCGTGACGATGACCTCGTCACGGTTGACGCATCGGTGGACCCTCATCTCGAGGTGGCGGAGATCCATCGCCGTGTGATCGCTGCGGGAGGGCCAGCGCTTCTCTTCACCAACGTCGCGGGGTCCGATTTCCGTCTCGTCACGAATCTCTTCGGCACCGCGCGCCGCGCCGAGCTCGCGTTCGGCGATCGCCCGTTGCGTCTCATTCGGCGACTGGTCGAGCTCGCTGAAACGCTTCTTCCGCCGACGCCGGCAAAGGTGTGGGCCGCTCGAGACATCGGGTTCGAGCTGTTCACGGTGGGCGCCCGCCGGGTGCCGACCGGACCGGTCGCCGAACACGCAACCGCCGACGTGCGGCTCGATCGGCTGCCGGCGCTCACGTGCTGGCCCGACGACGGCGGTCCGTTCATCACGCTGCCGCTCGTCTATACGACGCATCCCGATCGACCGGGGCACCCGCCTTCGCGCGGCTCCGGCCCTTCGACAAGCTCAGGGCCGTCCCGAGCGGAGTCGAGGGGCGGCGGGGCAAGCAACCTCGGCATGTACCGCTTGCAGGTGTACGACGCGGCGAGCACCGGCATGCACTGGCAGATCGGCAAAGGTGGCGGCTATCACTACGCCGCTGCGGAAGCTCGTCGTCAGAGCCTGCCGGCAACGGTGTTCCTCGGCGGTCCGCCCGCGATGATGCTGGCCGCCATTGCGCCTCTGCCCGAGAATGTCCCCGAGATGATGCTCGCCTCGCTGATTGCCGGGCGCCGCCTGCCGCAAATCCACGGACTCGGGCCGCATCCGCTGATGGCTGACGCGGAGTTCGCGCTGATGGGGCAGGTGCCGCCGGCTGAGCGCCGCCCCGAAGGGCCCTTCGGCGATCACTACGGCTACTACTCGCTGCAGCACGACTATCCCGTGTTTCACGTAGAGCGCGTCGCACACCGACGTGATGCGATCTATCCGGCGACCGTCGTCGGCAAGCCACGACAGGAGGACTTCTTCATCGGCGATCTGCTGCAGGAGCTGCTGTCGCCGCTCTTCCCGCTGGTGATGCCAGCAGTCGAGCGACTGTGGTCGTACGGCGAGACGGGGTATCACTCGCTGGCGGCGGCGGTTGTCAAGCAGCGCTACAAGCGCGAAGCGATGGCGAGCGCGTTCCGGATCCTTGGTGAAGGTCAGCTGTCGCTGACGAAGTTTCTCCTGGTCACCGACCGGCACGTGGACGTCAAGAACTTCAGGGCGACGCTCGAGCACGTCCTCGCGCGCACGCGTGTCGAGACCGATCTCTACGTGTTCTCGAACCTCTCGATGGACACGCTCGACTACACCGGCCCGACGGTCAACGAAGGCTCGAAGGGCGTATGGCTGGGCCTTGGGGATCCGGTCCGAGAGCTGCCGCGCCAGTTCAGCGGCGACCTCCCCCACGGGGTCACCGACGTGCGGGTTTTCTGCGGCGGCTGCCTGCTCGTGAACGCGCCGGCGTACGCCTCTGAACCGGACGCCGCCGCCCGCCTGGCGAAGACACCCTCGTTCGCCGCCTGGCCCCTCGTCGTTGTCACTGACGAGGCCGGACGTGCGTCGAGAAGCGACATGAACTTCCTGTGGACGACGTTCACCCGTTTCGAGCCGGCGGCCGATGTCCATGCGGCCGACCGGACGATCGTCCGCAACCACATTGCCTATCGGGGGCCGGTGGTGATCGACGCGCGGATGAAGCCGTGGTATCCGAAAGAGCTCTCGTGCCGAGAGGACATCGCCGCCCGCGTCAGCCAGCGCTGGTCGGAATATTTCCCGTCCGGACGGGTGCAGATGGGCGATTCCGAGCGGGGGCACCTGGATTAAGCTAAAGAGCTTCGACCATGACCCGCGACGAAGTCACAGCATTCTTCATGCGGCGGCTCGACGACTGGAACCGCCGCGACATCGAGGCGCTCGGCCGGGACTACACCGAGGATGCGGTCGTCTACAGTCCGTTCGTCGGCGGGAGTGCCACCGGACGAGTGGCGATCGAAGAGCTGTCTCGGACCTTCTTCGCGGCGTTTCCTGACGCGCGTCTGCAGTGGGATGACACGCTCGTCGACGGCGATCGCGTGATGCTGGTCGGTCGTCTGCAGGCGAGCGATGCGGGCGGGTTCATGGGGCTGGCACCCGCGGGCCGGTCGTTCGATATTCCGTATGTCTCGTTGTACGAGATGAAGGACGGCCTGATCCTCCACGAGCGCCGGATTTACGACTTCACCGGAATGCTGGTGCAGGTCGGGGCCCTCAGGGCCAAGCCTCTCTAGGTACGCCAACCGTTCATGACCGAAGCGCGCCTCCACGTCAGCGATACGCAGGGTCGACGCGTCGTCGTGCTCGATCGACCACTGTTTCTGATCGGCCGGCGTACGGCTGCCGATCTGCAGATCGTCAGCACGGACGTCTCACGCGAGCACGCCGAAATCGTCCAGGAAGACGGCCGCTTCATGCTGCGTGATCGCGGCTCGCGCTACGGCACGTTCGTCAACGGCGAACAGATCACGGAGCGGGTGTTGCAGCACGGCGACCGCATTCGACTCGGCCGGACCGACGCCATCGAGTTGATCTTCGCGACCGACGCCGCCAAGACGACCGGTTTCCTCGACGCCTCCTCCGACGCGACCAACCTGCGTCAGATGGCGGCGATCCTCAATGGCCTGCGCGCGCTCGGGTCGGGCCGCGTGCTCGACGAAATACTGCAGCTGGTGATGGACTCGGCGCTCGACGTCACCAAGGCCGAGCGCGGGTTCATGATGCTCGCCAACATCGAGGGCGAGCTCGAGTTCAAGATCGCGCGCGGCAAAGGCAAGACGATGCTGTCGGGCACGACCTTCGAGACGAGTAAGAAGATTCCACTCGACGTGTTCCGCACCGGGAAAAGCCAGACCGTCGGCGACCTGATGGACGTGAACATCCAGGGGCAGCACGACCGCACCATTGCGGTCGGGATCCGTCACGTGCTCTGCGTGCCGCTGAAAGTGACGCCGATGTCCGAAGCTGGCTCGGGCGCTCGGGACATGCGCGTCATCGGCGTGCTGTACCTGGACGGCCGCGAGAAGAGCAGCATAATGTCCGAGGCGACGCGCGCGTCGCTCGAGGCGTTCGCGACGCAGGCGGCATTGGCGATCGAAAGCGCCCGCCTCTACGCTGAATCGGCCGAGAAAGCGCGCATCGACCGGGACTTGCGCATCGCCGCCGAGATTCAGCGAGCGCTCCTGCCGGAACCGAAATACGATTCGACGACGTGCGATTTGGC
The DNA here is from genome assembly GCA_035649395.1 of Vicinamibacterales bacterium. GTDB lineage: Bacteria > Acidobacteriota > Vicinamibacteria > Vicinamibacterales > UBA2999 > Gp6-AA40. The sequence continues at coordinate 5,186 of DASRJR010000403.1, read as the reverse complement.
CGCGGACTCGATCCCCTGCCGCACCGTTGGCGGAGATTTTTTCGACTACATCGAGATCGGTGACCGTGGTCTCGGCTTCGCGCTGGGCGATGTGGCGGGGAAGGGGCCGCCGGCCGCGCTGCTCGCCGCCGCCGTACAGACGAATTTTGCGGCGCAGGCGCCGATCAGCGACAACCCCGCCGAGACGATGGAGCGCGTCAACAAAGCGCTGTTGCGCCGCGCCATCGAAGCCCGTTTCGCGACGATGTTTTACGGAGCGATCACGAACGACGGGGCTCTCAGCTACTGCAACGCGGGGCAGGAGCCGCCGCTCGTCGTCCGCGCCTCCTCGATCGAGTGGCTCGAGGAGGGTGGGCCTGTGCTCGGCCTCCTCAGCATCGCGACCTACGCTTATGGGACGGTGCAGCTGCACCCTGGCGATCTGGTCGTGGTCTGCAGCGACGGTGTGACCGAGGCGCGCAACCTCGCGAACGACGAGTTCGGACGCGACCGCCTCGTCGAGGCGCTGCACGGGCGCCATGGACAGAAGCCCGACACGGCGCTCGAGCATCTGCTCGCGGTGATCAAGCAGTTTTCACAGGGGGCGGCGCAGGCCGACGACATCACCGCATTGATTCTGCGGTATCGCGGCCCGCGTCCATCGTAGCCACGTCGTGTCCGGCTTTAGCCGGACCGGGAATCTGTAGTGTCCGGCTTGAGCCGGACCATGTTGGAGGACGAATGCAGATCGAGCAGCGAATGATCGGCGACGTCGCCGTCATTCAAGTGTTGGGCGATATCACGTTGGGCAAGGGCGGTGACGTCATTCTGAAGGACAAGATTCAGAGCCTGCTCCAACAGGGCTATCGCAAACTGCTGCTCGACATGGGCAGCGTCTCTTACGTCGACAGCGCCGGTCTCGGACAGCTCGTGCAGGTGTACGCGACCACGAGCCACCTCGGTGGATCGTTGAAGTTGTTGAACCTGACCAAGCGCCTGAAGGATCTGCTGGTGCTCACGAAGCTGCTGACGGTCTTCGACACCTACGACTCGGAAGGCGAGGCGGTCGCCAGCTTCAACAACAAGTAGGGGCCGCGTTCACGAAGGGGCCGCCGTGTAGGGGCCGCCTCGAGGCGGCCCGATCGTCAATTCAGCGCGTTCGGCATGGCGAGCGTGAACGGCGCAATCACCGCGTCGAAGCGCTCGCCGCTCGACGTGACCATCTGATAGCTGCCCTGCATCGAGCCGACGGCGGTCTTGAGATCGGAGAAGCTCGTGTACTCGAACGAGCCTCCAGGCGGAAGCACCGGCTGCTCACCGACGACGCCCAGGCCGCGGACCCGTTCCACCTCGCCGTCGGCGTTGGTGATGATCCACTCGCGTGAGATCAGTTGTGTGACCTCTGAGCCGATGTTCGAGATGCGCACGTGGTACTGAAAGAAGTACGATCCGTCCCGCAGCGAGCTGCGGTCGGGAAGGAACTCGCTCTGCACTTCCACGCGGATGCCGCGGGTCGTCGCATCGCTCGTGCGGATCCCCGTCCGGACCCGGCGTAGCGTCGTGTCAGTCATATAGTGAAGGTACGGTAACTCGGAACACTTGATTATGTCATGGCCACTCACCTGAGCGCGGGCGGACGCGGAACCGGCGAGCGCCTCCGCCGTAGTACAGTTTCGATGCCGGCGGACGCGTCGCCGAAGAAGAAGCCCGTCTCGATGTCCGCGGCGTCGCGCGAAGCGCGCGCGCTCATCTGGGCGCATCGCAAGCGGTTGACCATCGGGCTCACCCTGATGCTCATCAGCCGCCTCGCCGGCCTCGTGCTGCCGGCCTCATCGAAGTACCTCATCGACGATGTTGTCACGGGGCGCCGCACTGACCTGTTGCTGCCGATCGCACTTGCCGCCGGGGTGGCGACCCTGGTCCAGGCGGTGACGTCGTTCGCGTTGTCGCAGATTCTCGGCGTCGCCGCGCAGCGTGCGATCACCGACATGCGCAAGCGCGTCCAGGCGCGCATCATGCACCTGCCAGTCCGCTACTTCGATTCGACGCAGACCGGCATTCTCGTCGCCCGCATCATGTCGGACGCCGAAGGCATCCGGAATCTGGTCGGGACCGGTCTCGTGCAGTTGGTCGGCGGGCTGGTGACGGCCGCGATGGGCATCGGGGTGCTGTTCTGGCTGAACTGGCACTTGACGACCATCACCATCCTCGTGCTCCTCGCCTTCGGCGGCGGCATGGCCTATGCCTTCCGCACACTGCGACCGCTGTTCCGCGAGCGCGGCAAGATCAACGCTGAAGTGACCGGCCGGCTCACCGAGGCGCTCGGCGGCATCCGGGTCGTCAAGTCGTACACCGCCGAGAAGCGCGAAGAGATCGTCTTCACGAAGGGCGCGCACCGCCTGTTCCGCAACATCGCGAAGTCGATGACCGGCGTTTCGGCGACGACGGCAGGCAGCACCGTCATCGTCGGCATCATCGGCGTACTCATGATCTGGCTGGGCGGGCGCGCGATTCTCGCCGGCGAGATGACGCTCGGCGATCTCATCATGTACATCTTCTTCATCGGCCTGGTGGCGGCGCCGCTGGTCTCGATCGCCTCGATCGGGACGCAGATCACCGAGGCATTCGCCGGGCTCGATCGTATTCGCGAGATCCTCGACATGCCAACCGAGGTCGAGGAGGACGCGAGCCGCGCGTCGATCGAGCGGCTGATCGGCGACGTCGCGTTCGACAACGTGTGGTTCGAATACACCGAAGGCCAACCGGTCCTCCGCGGCGTGTCGTTCACGGCGCCTGCCGGCACCACGACGGCGCTCGTCGGCTCGAGCGGGTCGGGCAAGAGCACGCTGATCAGCCTCGTGATGGCGTTCAACCGCCCGACCAGCGGACGCGTGCTCGTCGACGGACGCGACCTCGCCGATATCCGTCTGATGGACTACCGGGAACAGCTCGCGTCGGTCCTGCAGGAGAATTTCCTGTTCGACGGCACGATCACCGAGAACGTCGGCTATGCCCGACCGGGAGCGACGCTCGATGAAATCAAGGAGGCGTGCCGGATCGCTCACTGCGACGAGTTCATCAGCCAGTTCCCCGGGGGCTACGACACGGTCGTCGGCGAGCGGGGCATCAAGCTGTCCGGTGGTCAGCGGCAGCGCGTCTCGATTGCGCGAGCGATCCTGGCGAACCCGCGGATTCTCATCCTGGACGAGGCGACCTCGAGTCTCGACAGCGAGAGCGAGCAGATGATTCAGGATGGCTTGCGCCGCTTGCGATCAGGGCGCACGACGTTCGTCATCGCCCATCGGCTGTCGACCATCCGGAGCGCGGATCAGATTCTCGTGCTCGAGGCCGGCGAGGTCGTCGAGCGGGGCACGCACGCGGAGCTGCTGGCGCTCAATGGCCGCTACCGCCAGTTGCACGACAAGCAGTACTCGTTCGAGAGCGATCGATTCATCAATCCCGGCGAGGACTTCACAGAAGAACCCGAGAAGCCGAAGACCGTTGTCCCGGTCGCCCGGAGTCTGTAATGGACGAATCGGTACTGTTCAACGGCGTTCTTCGAAGCGTCCTCGGCGGACGACGCCGACCCGGGCGTCGCGCATTGCGGTACCTGACGCGCCACTCCGGATCGTTCTGGACCAACCCGACGACGCTGCTGACGGCGGCCGGTGTCGCGTGGGGGATTTATGAGACGTGGCAGTCGGGTGCACAGGGTTCACAAGGGTTGAGTTCAGCGGGTTCCGGAGGCCCTATGGGTCCGGCCGCCGCAGGTGCGGCGACGTCTGCAGCCGCCGCCGCCGCGCCGATGCCGCCGCTGCCGGCGATTGGCTCGAGCTCGGTGTCGCCCGACGCGATGCGGCTGTTGCGGCTGGCGATCTCGGCGGCCGGCGCCGATGGCGTCGTGACGGACGAGGAGCGCACCGCGATCATCGAACAGGCGCGCAGCGCCGGCGTTGGCGAAATCGTCGAAGCGGAGCTCGCGCACACGCGACCGCTGCGCGAGATCGTCGCTGGTGTCACGGACGCCAACGAGCGTGCGACACTTTATGTTCTCGCGTTCACCGTCCTGCGCGGCGACGAACAGCCGACGGGCGCCGAACGTATCTATCTGGCGCAGCTGGCAAACCTGCTTGGATTGGACGCCGCCGAGGCGCAGCGATTGGAGCGAAGCGCGGCCGCGTCGATCGACTCGGAGACGGGCGTCTAGTGGGATCTATCAACTGAACCTGTAGTGCCCACGACAGCCTTTCGCTCGCGATTTGGCGGGCCAACCATCGGGCGGCCCGCTCTAGAAATGACAAGGACGTTCCACTAGATCTGGATCTGGAGACGTTGATGGCACAACAGCAGTGGTACATGGCCATTGGGGGACATCAGGTCGGACCAGTGTCGCAGGATGACGTGATCACGAACCTGCGGAACGGCACCATCGATGGCAACACGCTGGTCTTCACCGAAGGGATGAAGAATTGGACGCCGCTCAAAGACGTCCCGCCGCTCGCCTCCTATCTTGGCGGAGGCTCCGGCGCGAAGCCGGCCGCCGCGCCGCCGCCGATCGTGCCGGGACGCCGCTCGCACGAAATCGACTTCCGTATTCTCGGCAACGAGATGCAGTTCGTCGAAGTCGAGCTCGACCCCGGCGAGAGTGCGGTCGCCGAGGCTGGGTCGATGATGTACATGACGCCCGGCATCCAGATGGAGACGGTGTTCGGCGACGGCTCGCAGCAGCAGAGTAGCGGTGTGATGGGTGCGCTGCTCGGCGCCGGCAAGCGGCTGCTCACCGGTGAGAGCCTGTTCATGACGGTCTTCACGAATTCGGGAGGTGGCAAACAGCAGGTATCGTTCGCGGCGCCCTATCCCGGCAAGATCCTGGCGATGGATCTGAAGCAGCTCGGCGGCACGTTGATCTGCCAGAAGGACTCGTTCCTCTGCGCGGCACGCGGCGTCTCGGTCGGCATCGCGTTCCAGCGCAAGATCGGCGTCGGCTTGTTCGGCGGCGAGGGCTTCATCATGCAGCGGCTCGAGGGCGACGGCTTGTGTTTCGTCCACGCCGGCGGCACGGTGCATCCGCTCGATCTGACGGCCGGGCAGACGCTGCGGGTCGACACCGGCTGTCTCGTCGCGCTGCAGCCCTCGGTGAGCTACGACATCCAGTACGTCGGCAAAATCAAGACGGCGTTGTTCGGCGGGGAAGGGTTGTTCTACGC
>DASRJR010000402.1:0-2479 GCA_035649395.1 Vicinamibacterales bacterium | reverse complement strand
AGTCGAAGCGGTCTGAGCATCGCCATGGGCAATGCGCCCGACGATGTGCGCCGCCACGCCATGCGCGTGAGCACGTCCGCTGACGATGAGGGCTTTGCCAACGCCGTGGAGCGGTACATCCTGCCCAAGGCCGCACCGGCTGGCACCGATGTGTTAAAGGCCACCGGACAGCTCCATCGGCTGGGCCAGAGCCTGTGGCTCGACAACATCACACGCGACCTCCTGACGAGCGGGACGCTCCAGCACTACATCAGCAACCTGTCGGTGACGGGACTCACCTCAAACCTGACGTTCGTCGAGCAAGCGATCACGAACAGCTCTACGTACGACAAAGCGATCGCAAGCAAAGGTGCGCAGGGAAAGTCGGGTGAAGCGCTGTTCTTCGAGCTCGCGATCGAGGATCTCAGACGCGCCGCCGACCTGTTTCGACCCATCTACGATCGCACCAACGGCATGGACGGGTGGGTCTCGCTCGAGGTATCGCCGCTGCTCGCGTACGACGCGGCCGCCACGATCGCGGCAGCCAAGACGCTCTTCTTCAAGAGGGCCGGGCGGCCGAACCTGATGATCACGATCCCTGGAACCACGGAGGGACTGCCCGCTATCGAGGAGGCCATCTACGCCGGCATCCCGATCAACGTCACGCAGCTGTTTTCGCGGGAGCACTATTTCGCAGCCGCCGAGGCGTTCCTGCGCGGCATCGAACGTCGAATCGATGGCCGGCAGAGCCCGGACGTCGCATCCGTGGCCTCAGTCTTCATCAGTCGTTGGGACAGTGCGGTCGCGGGCGCCGTACCCGAGGCACTGCGGAATCAGCTCGGTATCGCCATGGCCAAGCGCATCTACAAGGCATACCGATCGCTCCTCAGCTCGCCTCGGTGGCAGCGCGTTTATAACGCCGGCGCCCGGCCCCAGCGACTGCTGTGGGCGAGCACGGGCACCACGGATCCCACGGCGTCTGACGTCCTGTACATCAAATCGCTGGCTGCGCCATTCACGGTCAATACGATCCCCGAGCCGACGTTGAACGCGCTCGCGGATCACGGCGAGCTCTCCGGGCTCCTGCCGGCCAATGGAGGGAACTGCGAGGAGGTGCTGGCGCAGTTTGCCAGAGCCGGAGTGAATCTGCAGGCCCTCGCGGTGCAGCTGCAGAGAGACGGTGTCACGTCGTCCGTCGAATCGTGGCACTCGTTGATGGCGGCGATCGCGTCGAAGAGCGCCGCGCTCACACCAGCGGCGTGGACGCCCGCCACCTAGAGCGAAGGAGCTGACGTCGTGACGATTGGCTACGACGAACCTCTCTACATCCTGTCCTTCGACCACCGGGCCTCGTTTTCGATCAATCTGTTCGGCTGGGGTCGTGCGCTCGGACCCGATCAGGCTGCACTGATCTCCGCCGCCAAGCTGATCGTCTACAGAGGCTTCAAAGCGGCCGTCGAGGCCGGCGTTCCGGCGCAAAAGGCCGGCATCCTGGTCGACCAGCAGTTCGGCCGCTCGATTCTCCGCGATGCGGCGGTGTCTGGGTTCACGACCGCGTGTTCGGCAGAGAAGAGTGGCCAAGCGGAGTTCGACTTCGAGTACGGCGAGCAGTTCGCGCAGCACATCGAGGCGTGCCAGCCCACCTTCTGCAAGGCGCTCGTGCGATACAACCCGGAAGGCGACCGAGCGCTGAACCGGCGTCAGACGGCCCGCTTGAAGCGGCTCTCGGATTACTTGCACGACACGAGCCGAAGCCGCTTCATGTTCGAGCTCCTGGTCCCGCCGGAGAGGGCGCAACTCGAACGATTCGCGGGGGACGGGCATGCGTGGGACATGCTGCTTCGGCCCCGGCTCGTGGTGCAGGCGATCGAGCAGTTGCAGGATGCCGGCATCGAGCCAGACGTCTGGGAGATCGAAGGGCTCGATCGACGGGCAGACTGCGTTCGGATTGTGGCCGCCGCGCGTCGCGGTGGGCGGGACCATGTTGGCTGCGTCATGCTCGGCCGGGACGAGGAGGACCGGCAAGTGCGGACCTGGCTCTCCACGGCGGCCGCGGTCCCCGGCTTCATCGGCTTTGCCGCGGGTAGGACGATCTTCTGGGATCCACTGGTGGCCTGGCGGGAGAGGTCGATCGCTCGCAACGAAGCAGTAGCCGAGGTCGCCCGCCGTTTCCACGAGTTCGTGGACATCTTCGAGGGCGCGCTGCCGAAAGGAGATCCACGTCTCGTGACGCGAGAGATGACCCGAAGCGCCCCGAGACTCGGCGAAGTCGGCCAGGTCGGTGCCCACGAAATACCCGCGTGAGCACGTGCGTGGGAAGGGGATGAACGATGCTCGCCAACACCGTGACGCTCAGACCGATTCGATCCACGATGCGCCAGCCGAGCACGAGCTTTCCGCTGGGCCCCTCGATCCGTCCGGGTGGCGTCAACTTCAGCGTGTTCTCGAAGCATGCCACGGGCGTGCAGTTGCTGTTCTTCGATCGGGTGAATGCCGCGAC
>DASRJR010000401.1:0-10681 GCA_035649395.1 Vicinamibacterales bacterium | reverse complement strand
TCTGATCATTCCGAATTTCATCCTTGCCGAGCTTCAGCAGGTTGCCGACTCAGCCGATTCGTCGAAGCGTCAACGCGGACGACGCGGGCTCGACATGCTTCAGCGGCTTCGCAACAACAGCAAGCTCGACATCCAGATCGTCGAAACCGATTTTCCGGCTGTGAAGGAGGTCGATCTCAAGTTGATCGAACTAGGCAAGCAGCTCGAAGCCGTCATCGTGACGAACGATTTCAACCTGAACAAAGTGTCGCAGCTACGCGGCGTGCAAGTGCTGAACATTAACGAACTCGCCAATGCACTCAAGCCGGTTGTTCTCCCGGGCGAAGCGATGCGCGTCTTTGTGCTGAAGGAAGGCAAGGAATACAACCAGGGTGTCGCCTACCTCGACGACGGCACGATGGTGGTGGTCGACAACGCCCGTAAGATGATCGGCAAGACGATCGACGTTGTCGTCACAAGCGTGCTGCAGACCACTGCCGGCAAAATGATCTTCGGCCGCTTCATCGAGCCACCGGCAGCCGCGCAACCGGTTCCCGTCGGCGCGGCCGCCGACGGCGAGATCGCCCGTCGCGCCGTGAGGCCGCAGGCGCCTCCGCCCGCAGCCGCGGCTGGCAAGTAGCCGCAGCAGGCGTTCGGAAACGGCCGCCGGAGCGTCTAAAGTCACTACATGAATTCGTTCTATTGGTGGCGGACCGTACTCTTCCTCATTCCCGCTATCGCTTTGTACACGATTGCGCTCGGTACGCTGTCGTTGGTGTCCTCGCTCGTCGATCGCACCGGCGCGTTCGCGCACTGGTGTGCGCGCACCTGGTCGCGGTTGATTCTGCTGACCACTGGCGTGCGCGTGCGAGCGTCTGGCCTCGAGCGGCTCGAGCCTGGCGGGACCTACGTCTTCGTGGCCAACCATCAGAGCATCTACGACATTCCGATCCTGTTCTGGTCGCTGCCGTTTCAGCTGCGCATCATCGCGAAAGAGTCGCTCGGCCGCATTCCGTTTCTGGGCTGGCACCTGCGCCGTGCCGGGCACATGCTGGTCGATCGACGTCATCCGGGGCGCAGAATTTTCAGCTGGGCCTCGAGTCTGCCTTCTCGCGGGCTTTCACTCATCGTGTTCCCCGAGGGGACGCGCAGCCGCGACGGGCGCGTCGCGCGGTTCAAGGGCGGCAGCTTCTATCTGGCGCTCGAGGCGGGGTTGCCGGTGGTACCGATTTCGGTCATCGGCAGCCGTCACGTCATGCTCAAGGGACGGCTGACTGCGTATCCGGGTGAGGTGCGGCTCGTCATCCACGAGCCGATCGACACTCGTGGGCTCGCCGGTTCTGACGCCAAGGAATTTGGCGAGCGCGTCAGACGGATCATCGTGCCCGACGCCGAGGCCGACCTCGGGTCGATGCCGCCGGACGTCGATGCGATTCACGCTCGCGCCTGATCTCCTTACGATCGTGCGTCCCGGCGTCCTGTGGTTCGAAGGGGCCACCGTCGTCGAGCGCGAACGTCGCATGGACGCCGCTCTTGCGGCGGCGGAGTCCGACGTCCGAACGAATCCCCCGACCGAAGTGGCCGCCGTGCGGTCGATGTACCGGCGGGTGGGGCTCGATCCCACCAAGACGCGGCCATCGTCCGAGGCGCTGTTGCGCCGCGTGCGCCGAGGCGATTCCTTGCCGCGCATCAATTCGATGGTGGACGTCTGCAACTGGTGCTCGCTGGAGTTTCAGCTGCCGTACGGGCTGTACGATGCCGAGCGCATCGAGGGCGACGTGGAACTTCGCATCGGCCGTCCTGGTGAGTCGTATCCAGGCATCCGCAAGGACGATGTCCACGTCGGTGGCCGAATCGCACTCGCCGATCGCGTGGGTCCGTTCGGCAATCCAACGTCGGACTCGGCACGCACGATGGTCACGACCACGACGACCCGCGCGCTGCTGGTCGTCTTCGCGCCTCGCGAGGTGGAGGCGTGGCGGCTCGACGAAGTCCTGGACACGACGTCGCGTCGCGTCCAGGAGTACAACGGCTGTCGCGAAATCACCAGGTCCACTCATTGAAGAAACGAGGCTTCGAGACGACATGTCGGCAACGTCAGGCGTGCAAGGCGACGATCCACGCAGGAAATCGCGCCGGGTCCCGGGGCCATTCGAAGGACGGCGACTCGGTGCGCTGACGGTCGACCTCAACATCCACGATCTCAGCGTCGGTGGATGCCTGATTCAGTCGTTTCACGAAGTGCCGGTCGGCCGGCGCATGACGCTCGAGATCGATTTGCCGGTCGAGGGGACCGTGCAGTTGGCGGCCGAGAGCGTCAACACGCGCCCCGACTACGGGTTCGCCGTGAAATTCATCGACGTGCCCGAACAGACGCAGCAGAAGCTCGCACGCGTGGTCCAGCGTCTGCTCGCCAGCACGTCGTAGGTCTCGACGATCGTCAGCGGTCCGCGCGCAGGGCTATTTTGTTCGACGTCCCCGATCGTCGAACACGAGCGCGCGCTCCGATCTCCAGTGCGCCGCCACCTTCGAACCGACCGCTGGCGCCGGTCCCTGCACCACGGCGACCAGTTCTGACGCGGCCGCGTCCTCCAGCCGCAAATGGACGACCGTATCGTGGCCGCGCGGCTCGACGACGTCCACGGTCGCGCGGCACGATGGCGTGTCGTGGTCTGCGCCGAGACTCACGTCGTGCGGGCGGATGCCGACGAGTGTGCCCGCAGGCCCGTCTATCCCCAGCAGATTGGCCGGCAGGAGGTTCATGGGTGGAGAACCGATGAAGCGGGCGACGAACGTGTTCGCCGGTTTCTCATAGAGCTCGAGCGGAGCTGCAAGCTGCTCGAGACGCCCCTCACGCATCAGCGCGACGCGGTGTCCCAGTGTCATCGCCTCTTCCTGATCGTGCGTGACGTAGATCATGGTGGCGCCGAGCTGTCGCTGCAGTCGCAGGATCTCCGCACGGGCCTGCGAGCGCAGCGCCGGGTCGAGGTTGGAGAGCGGCTCGTCGAGCAGGAACGCCTTCGGTTCGCGGACGAGCGCGCGCCCGAGTGCGACGCGCTGGCGCTGCCCGCCGGAGAGCTGCGCCGGACGGCGATCGAGCAGCCCGCGGAGATCGAGCGCATCGGCCGCGGCGTTCACGCGCGCCTCGATCGTCTGGCGGTCGCGGCGGCGCACGCGCAGGCTGTAGGCGAGATTGTCCCGCACGGTCATGTGCGGGTACAACGCGTAGCTTTGGAACACCATCGCCAGATCACGTGCCTGTGGGGGGACGCCGGTGACATCGACACCGTCGATCAGAATGCGTCCGGCCGTCGGGACTTCGAGCCCTGCAATCAGTCGAAGCAGCGTGCTCTTGCCACAGCCCGAAGGCCCGACCAACACCAGCAGTTCGCCATCGCCGACGTCGAGATCGATCCCGAGCACACCGGCATGTCGTCCCGGGTAAATGCGCTCGAGGCGTTCGATCGTGATGGCACTCATCTCATTCGCTTGCGTGCGGGCTCAACCTTTGACGGCGCCAGCGGTCAGCCCGGCGACGATGCGACGCTGGAACGCGAGCACGATGGCGACAACCGGAAGCGTGGCGATCGATGCGGCGGCGAGCACCTGCCCCCAGGGAATCTGATAACGGCCGCGAAACAGCGCGATCGCGACGGGCACGGTCTGATGCTCTGGACCCAACGTGAACGAGAGCGCGAACAGGAACTCGTTCCAGCAGTAGAGGAACGTGAGGATCGCGGTGCTGGCCAGTCCGGGCGCGGCGACCGGAAGCACGACGTCGCGAATCACGCGCAGGCGGCTGGCGCCGTCCATCCGCGCCGCGTCCTCCAGGTCGCGCGGTAGTTGACGGAAGAAACCGGTGAGCAGCCACACGGCGAGCGGCGTGGTGAAGGTCACGTACGGGAGGACCAGACCCGGAAAGGTGTCGAGCAGGCCAATGTTCCGCAGCACGAGAAACAGCGGCGCGACGATCGAGATCTGCGGAAACATTGACACGGCGAGGAGCAGCGCGAGCAGCACGCCTTTCCCGCGCATCGGCAGTCGAGCCAGTGCGTAGGCGCACAGCGTGGCGCACGGCACGGCCACGAGCGTCGTCGCGGTGGCGACGATCAGTGAGTTGCGAATCGGCAGCAGGAAGCCTCGTTCCTCGATCAGCGCGGCGTAATGCTCCGTCGTCAGCGTGAGCGGGCCCGTCCACGGAAAGCCTCCAAACACGCGAGTCTCCGGCAGCAGCGATGCGGCCATCATCCCGGCGATCGGCCCGAGCAGTCCGACCACCAGCACGATGGCGGCAACGCGAGCGAGATGATGTGCGCTCATGACGGTTCAACCGGCGTGGCCCGGCTCAATGCCCGCACCGATGCGAGCGCGACGACGAACGTCAGCGCGAACAGCGTGATCGACAGCGCCGAGCCGTAGCCGAAGCGCAGACGCTCCATCAACGCCGCAAACGCATACATCGACAGCGGCTCGGTTGCGGTCCCGGGACCGCCAGCCGTCATCACGTACGGCACGTCGAAGATGCGCAGCGCATCGAGCGTCCGGAACGCTGCCGCGACCACGAGTGAGGGTGCGAGGAGTGGGATCGTGATTGTGAGAAACTGGCGCATCGGCGAGGCGCCATCGAGACGCGCTGAATCGTAGACGTCGGGATCGATGGTCTGCAGCCCGGCGAGCAGGAGCACGGCGACGAACGGAGTCGTCTTCCAGACGTCCGCCACCACGATCGGAATCCAGGCCGTCAGCGGGTCCGAGAACCAGTCGACGCGCATCGCCGTCGCGACGTTCTCGAACATGAGCCGCCATACCAGCGCGGCGACCACCGTTGGAATCGCCCACGGCAGCAGCGCCGCGACACGCACCAGGCCGCGACCGCGACGCACGGTGTGCATGAGCACGGCGAGCGCCAGCCCGAGCGACAGCTCGAGCGGCACGCTGATGGCGCTGAATGCGACTGTGTGCGCGACCGCCTCGCGGAACCGCGCGTCGCCAAGGGCTTCGATGAAATTACCGGCACCGATGAACGGACGTCCGAGCCACGGCAGTCGCAGGTCGTGCTGATGCAGCGCTTCCCATACTGTCGCAGCGATGGGAACGAGCGCGATTCCGGCAATGACGACGAGCGCCGGCGTGACGAGCAGCAGCGCCAGCCGGGAGTCGTGCGGCGACGTGGACGTGGTGGTCACGGAGCGTCCTGGCCGCTCAAGCCGGTGCGCGCGAATAGGGCGCGCATCTCGCGTGCGGCTTCGGTCAGCGCCTCGCGAGGTTCTTCTTGTCGGGTCAGGGCGCGATGCAGGTGCACCTGGAGCAGTTGCGATACTTCGCTGTAGACCGGGGTCACCGGACGCGCCACGGCGGATTCGATCGCCGCGCGCAGGTCGCCGATCGGCAGCGACATCGCTCGGGCGAGCTCGTCGCCGTCGTACAGCGAGCGCCGCGACGGCAGCTGCGACGCCACGCGGGCGCGCTCGAGCATCTGGTCGCGATCGGTCAGGAACTCGACGAGCGACAGCGCAAGCGCCGGATGGCGGCTGAACTTGTTGATCGCCAGTTGTCCACCGCCGAGCGCCGCGGCCGGGCGGCCGCCGCTCGCGGCTGGCATGAACGAGACGCCGACGCGTCCGGCGACGCTCGACTGCCGCTCGTCCTGGAGCAGTGTCCAGGCGTAGGGCCAGTTGCGCATGAACGCCGACTGGCCGTTCTGAAACGAAAACCGGACCTGCTCCTCCTGCGACGTGACCACTGACCTGGGAACGAACGTACCGATGCCGTCGCGCATCAACGTCAAGGCGCGGACTGCCGCCGCCGAATCGACGGCCACCTCGCCGCGCTCGTCGAGGATGCGTCCGCCACAGGCGGTCAGGTATTCGAGGAAGACGGTGATGAGTCCTTCGTAGCGCGCGCCTTGCCACACCAGGCCGTTCGCGGCCTGGCCGCGCTGCACCGCCGCGAGCGCGTCACCGTGGAGTGCCTCGAGCGATGCGGGAGGGCGGTCGAACAAATCGACGCGGCGATACAGCAATCCCACGTCGACGAACCAGGGCACCGCGTACAGCACACCTCGCCATCGGTCGGCCGCGATGGCGGCGGGAAAGAAGTCGTTCGCGTCGACCGACTCTTCCTTCAGCGGCTGAACCCACCCTGCCGCCGCAAATTCCGCCGTCCAGACGATATCGAGCTGCAACACGTCGGGCGTGACCATGCGCGCGTTCAACCATTGCACGTAGAGCTGGTGGCGCTGATCGGCGGCGTCAGGCGTGATGCGAATGTCAACGTCGATGCCCGGATGGCGTTGAGAGAAGCGCGCCAGCTGCGTTCGCAGCAGAGTACCTTCGGCGCCGACCGCGCTGCCCGAGAACGTGAGCCGCGGCCGCTCGGATGCGGTGCTTCCGCAGGCGGCGACCACCGCACACGACAGCCAGACGAGCCCGACCAGACGAGGCACGGCGTGGCCAGTCTACAATCAACCAGGAAGGCCCCAGGCCCAGGGCCCAGGGCCTAGGGCTCAGCTGAGCCCTGAGGCCAGGGCCCTGAGGCCTTCATCCATCGACGAGCACCTGTGCATGTCTCCGCCATCATCGCGGCTGGCGGCCGCGGTCTGCGCTTTGGCAGCGCAGAGCCGAAACAGCTTCTGACACTTGCGGGCGAACCGATCCTCAAGCGCAGTGTCGACGCCTATCTGTCGTGCGAGCTCGTGTCGGATCTGGTCATTGCGCTGCCGGCGCCACTCGCGCGCGTGCCACCGGAGTACCTGCAGCATGCGTCGAAGCCGGTGATCGTCGTCGAGGGTGGTGAGCGCCGTCGTGACTCGGTCGCGAATGCGTTCGCGCGTGTGCCCGCGCGCGCCGACGTCGTCGTGGTCCACGACGCCGCGCGGCCGCTGATCAGCGATGTCGTCATCCGGAGGACGATCGACGCTGCGAGGGAATCAGGTGCGGCGATCGCGGCCATTGCCGCGCGCGACACCGTGAAGCGGGTCGGCACCGGCGGCGTCATCGCCGAGACACTGCCACGCGAGCAGATCTTCTTTGCCCAGACGCCGCAGGCCTTTCGCGTCGCGGTGTTGAGGGACGCGTTGGCGCAGGCCGGTGACGCGACTGACGAAGCGATGCTCGCCGAGCGGGCCGGTCACACGGTTCGCGTGGTGGAAGGCGACGTTCGGAATCTGAAGATTACGACGCCCGACGATCTGGCGACCGCGCAACGCCTGCTCGCCTCGACCATGCCGATGCTTCGAATCGGGAACGGCTACGATCTGCATCGCCTGGTCGAAGGCCGCCCGCTCATTCTGGGCGGTGTGACGATTCCCTTCGAAAAGGGACTCGACGCGCACTCGGATGGCGACGCCGTTGCACACGCCCTCACCGACGCCGTGCTCGGCGCCGCCGGCGCGGGCGATATCGGGCGGCACTTTCCAGACAGCGACGCGGCCTGGAAGGGTGCGGACAGTCTCGACCTGCTGCGCCGCGCGGTCTTGCTCGTTCGCGCTGGCGGCTACGCGCTCGTGAATGCCGATGTCGTGGTGATCGCGCAACGGCCGAAGCTCCTGCCGTACGTGGATGCGATTCGCGCGAACCTGGCGCGGGCGCTCGACGCCGACGTCAGCCAGATCAGCGTGAAGGGGAAGACGAACGAGGGCGTCGATTCGATGGGCGCCGGTGAATCGATTGCCGTGCACGCAGTGGCCTTACTCGTACGCTCACTCTGATGAGACTTCGATTCGCTCCAAGCCCCACCGGTCAGCTGCACGTCGGCAACGCGCGCACGGCGCTATTTAACTGGTTGCTCGCGCGTGGTCAGGGTGGCACCTTCATCGTCCGGATCGAAGACACCGACATCGAGCGCTCGACCCGTGAATCGGAACAGACGATCCTGGACGATCTTCGATGGCTCGGGCTCGATTGGGACGAAGGCGTCGAAGCCGGGGGCGAGCACGGTCCCTACCGCCAGACGGAACGGTTGCATATCTATCGAGCACACGCCGTGGAGCTGATGGCGAAGGGGCAGGCCTACCACTGCTTCTGCTCCGCGCAACAGCTCGAGGAGGATCGTCAAGCCGCGCTGCGCGCTGGCAAGCCGCCGCAGTACGTTGGTCGATGCCGCGCCATCCCACGCGACGAGGCGCGGCGGCGTGTCGAGAACGGTGAGCCGGCCGCGATTCGTTTCCGCGTGCCCGATCGTCAGGGACGCGACCTGGTGTTTCACGATCTCGTGCGCGGCGAGGTGCGCTTCTCCGCGGACGTCATCGGCGATCCGCTGATCGTGCGCTCAGGCGGCGTGCCGGCCTACAACTTCGCCGTCGTCATCGACGATGCGTTGATGCAGATCACGCATGTCGTGCGCGGAGAGGATCACATCTCCAACACGCCCCGACAGATGTTGTTTTACGAGGCGTTTGGGTGGAGGCCCCCGGCCTTTGCGCATGTGTCGCTCGTCCTGGGCCCTGACCACGCGCCGCTCTCGAAGCGGCACGGGGCCACGTCGGTGAGGGAGTTCCGGGAGCGCGGCTACTTGCCGGAGGCGCTCGCGAACTATCTCTCACTGATCGGATGGTCACCGGGCGAAGGGCAGGAGCTCGTGCCGATGGCCGAACTGGCCCGGAGATTCCGGCTCGAAGACGTCGGGCACAGTGCGGGTGTGTTCGACGTCGAGAAGCTGGCGTGGGTGAACCGGCACTATCTGAAAGCGGCGGATGGGCAGAGGCTGGCCGAACTCTCGGTACCGTATCTGCGCCAGGCCGGCTGGCTCTCGGAGCCGACACCTGACGACCTGACCTATCTGTCCAGCATCGTGCCCGCTGCCGCGTCGTCCGTCGATCGGCTCGAGCAGGTTCCTGCGCGTTTGAGCTTTCTGTTCGACTACTCGGCGGAGAACGCGCTGGCCGACGATGCGGTTCGTGGGGAGGCGCTGGTGTCGCGGGCAGTCCTCGATGTCCTTGCAGATGAGTTGGTGACGTCGGGGCCACTGGTCGATCGCGAGGCGTTCCGCGCTGCGGCAGCGCGTGTGAAGGAGCGAACGGGGCAGAAGGGCAAGTCGCTGTTCCATCCCATTCGGCTCGCGCTGACAGGGGCGGCCGAAGGGCTGGAGCTGGATGCGGCAGTGCCCGCGATCGAGCGCGGCGCATTGTTGACATCCTCGGGGATCAGGCGAATCCCGAGTGCGCGGGAGCGCGCCACGGAATTCGCCGCTGCTGTGAACGCGAACGCGTCGTGATCCTTTACGGCATCAACCCAGTACTCGAAGCGCTCCGGGCGGGTCGCGTGAAGACGCTGTGGACGTCGGGTCGTGATGACGAGCGCATGCGGCAGCTGATTGCCTTCGCGGCGACTCATGGGTTGTCGCCGCAGCGCGTCACGCCGGAGGCGCTCACTCGAAAGGCGAACGGCGGCGTGCACCAGGGTGTCGTGGCCGACGTCGACGATGCCAGCGACTACGGGGTGGGCGATCTGGTGCAGGGGGCGCGCGACGTTCCGTTGATCCTCGTGCTCGACGGGATCGAGGACCCGCATAACCTCGGTGCCATTCTCCGCTCGGCGGACGCGACGGGGGTCGATGGTGTCGTCGTGCAGGCGCGTCGGTCCGCCGCCCGGTCGGGTATTGCGGCGAAGGCCTCGTCCGGCGCGATGGCGCACGTGAAGATCGCACAGGTCGTCAACATCGCCCGGGCAGTCGAGGAGTTGAAGGATCTGGGTGTGTGGACAGTGGGATTGGCGGGCGAAGCGCCGACGCCGTACGATACGGTTGATCTCACTGCACCTACGGCGCTTGTGCTCGGCGCCGAGGGGCCGGGCCTGCGACGGCTGGTTCGGGACCGCTGCGACGTTCTTGCGTCTATTCCTATGCAGGGTCACGTCGGGAGTGTGAACGTCTCGGTTGCCGCCGGGGTCGTCTTGTTCGAGGCCGTCCGGCAGCGTCGCCATTTACGGGGATCCAGAGGCCGGGCGGGGCAGGGGGCAAGCTCAAGTGCACCAGAGGCTTAGGAGGTGGTTGACACCGCCTTGCGCTACTGGCACGGGAAGTGCTATTATTTGCCCTTTGTCTGGCTGGCGTAGCTCAGTCCGGTAGAGCAGCTGATTTGTAATCAGCCGGTCGGGGGTTCAAATCCCTCCGCCAGCTCCACGGACCGCCCCACGCCGCTCTTCAGGGAAGCGCGCGAACTCCAATACACGTGAAGGATCGAGGGATCACGAATCAGGCCGCAGGGCTGTCTGAGAGATCACGCATTTCTCCGGCTCTCGACGCGAGACTCTGATCCGGGTTGCATCGGGCGAAGAACAAGTCGAGCGAAGACAGACATCACGGGGAGGTGGCGGAGCGGTCAATCGCAGCAGACTGTAAATCTGCCGCCCATGTGGCTACGGAGGTTCGAACCCTCCCCTCCCCACCAACTTCACCGCCCGGCGCGGTGAATGTTGGCGCCGGGCAGACCAAGTTGGTGGGGGGAGGGCCTCCCTCCTGTGTTTTCCTCGCCGGCGCGCTGGTGCGCGTCGGCGTGCCGCGCTTTTCGCGCGGCATCGGAGTGCGTCAAGTCGGCGTGAGAGGCAGCGAGAGGTCGAGTGAAGAGTTCGCGGGCCTGCCCGCCGTAGCGGCGAGCGGGCGAGCGAAGCGAGGCGAGCGAGCCGCGTAGGCGGGAGTAACTCAGTGGTAGAGTCACAGCCTTCCAAGCTGTTGGTCGCGGGTTCGATCCCCGTCTCCCGCTCCA
>DASRJR010000400.1:0-7961 GCA_035649395.1 Vicinamibacterales bacterium | reverse complement strand
ACGGGTCTCGCTCAGAACACGGATGACGTGCTCGCGGCGATTCGCAAACTCTCGAATCGTCCCGTTCGCTACATCATCAACACACACATGCATGCGGATCACACGGGCGGCAACGAGCGCGTGGCAGCAGCAGGGCAGCCGAACTCCGGCCGCGGGGTCGCGCAGGTTGGTGTCGGCACGGCGCCGCGAGCAGAAATCATTGCCAACGAGCTCGTCCTTCAGCGGATGAGCACGCCCGCCGGTTCGGAAACGCCCCGGCCGGTGGCGGCATGGCCGACATCGACGTTTTCCGCGCCACGCAAGGAGTTCTTCACCAACGGCGAAGGCGTTCAACTCGTCCACGTGCCGGGCGCGCACACTGATGGCGACAGCCTGGTCTTCTTCCGTCGATCCGATGTGATCGCCGCGGGCGACGTCTATTCGACCGTCAGCTATCCGATGATCGATGCGGCGCATGGCGGCACCATCACCGGAGTGGTCGATGCCCTCAACGAGCTGCTCGCTCTTGCGATCCCTGGTGAAAAGACCGAAGGCGGGACGATGATCGTGCCGGGCCACGGGCGGATCTCCGATGAGGCCGACCTCGTCGAGTATCGCGACATGGTGACGATCATCCGCGACCGCGTGCAGGACATGATCAAACGCGGCCGCACGCTCGCACAGGTCAAGGCGGCGAACCCGACAATGGAGTTCGACGGCCTGTACGGCAGCGCGCCCGGCTGGTCGAAGGATCAGTTCGTCGACGCGGTGTACGCCGGCCTCAAGCCGGCGGCCCCTTCCAACCGCTGACCATTCGAGACTGAATCCACTACAACGGGCGACACGAATTCTCTTGGCAAATCGAGCGCAGTCCGGTCGCCCGCGCTGGCGGCCGGTTTGCACGCACCCTGCGTGAGGCAACGACCATGAGGATGGGACGCACGGTTGGACTGGGACTCATCGGTTCGGCGACGACGATGCTGGTACGCCGCGCCACGCGGCGAGCCATGCATACGCCGGAAGGGATCACGCGTCTGCCGCGCGCGACCAAACAGAACCACGGTATCGGCAGCGTCATCGTGCTGGCCGCCGCCGCCGGCGCGATGCTCGCGCTCGCCGATGTGCTGCAGGAGCAGCGGAACCGTCAGACGTGACCCCGATCGCAGGTTCAGTCGATCGCGCCCTGAAAGTATTGGGGCAGATCCCGCTTCGTCTCGCGCAGGATTTCGACGATCGCGCGTCGATCGATCGCCGAGAGCGCGGATTGATAGCGCGCGTCCTGCTCCTGTCCCGATAACACCTGCCACAGCCGGCGATAGATCGGATCCTTGGCCCCGGTCGGCAGGGCGTCGAACGCCGGCGAGTAGACGAGAAAGCTGCACGGATACTTCATCAACCGCTGATTCAGATCGAGCTGGTACAGCGATCGTCCCTGGCGATCGCGCGGACCACGGGTCGAGAACCGCTCCGCGAAACCGGACGCGCCTCGAATAGTGGCGGTCAGCTTCGCTTCGTCGACGAACAGGAGATGATCGACGACCTCTCGCGCGACGCCCTGCATCATCGCGGCGATCCGGGCGTTCTCGTCTGGAGTCGACGTGAACGGTGGATGCAGCGAGGGATCGGCCGCACGCGCTTCCCAGGCAGCTCGCGTCAGCAGGTTCGTCATCCGTGCCTGATGGGTGAACACCAGGTGAGCCACGATGTCGCTGGACGCCACTGGGTAGCCGTCGGGGTCGTACAGCCCATCGGTCGAGACGAGCTCGCGGGTCGCGCGTCCGTCGAGCGCCGCCAGATCGTTACCCATGTGTCGTGACGCGCCTGAGGTGCCGGTGACGAACCATCCGCCGAACCGGGCGGCCAGCGGATCGCTCTGATCGATCGGACGTGGGATGCCTGCCGGCTGAAGTTGATCGGGCCGCGTCGTGCTGAACATCAGGAAGCCGGGCACGCCGAGCGTGTCGCCGGCCTTGTGACAGCCGAGGCAGATGAATGCACGCTTGAACTCGGGCGATCCCGTCGCCGTGTCGGCGTGCTGATCGAGGGTGTAGAACACCACACCGGCCGCTGTGTCGTGCACCGCAACCTCGATCAGATCGCCGTCCCGTACCCACCCGAGGGCAACGCGCTCGTCGAAGAACAGCGCGCGCGGATTCTGTTCGTTGATCCTCCTGCCCTGCAGGCTCGCCCGCGAGAAGACCAGGAGCTGCGAGTCGAGCGGCAGCTGCAGCGCCTCGAGCGTGGAGCGCAGGAAGCCGCCTCGCCCCTCCGAAGTGAGATGGAGCGAGCCGTCGCGAATCCGCCGGTTCAGGTCCTCGATGACGTTGTCGAGCGGGGCCGTCGAGTAGCGGATCGCCGGATCCTCGGGTGACCCCATGAACGCCCGCGCGCCCTGTGCGTCGACCACGGACCACAGGCTGCTGAGTGCAAACAGACAGGCGGCTCCGGCAACGAGCAATCGTGGCGGCATCGAGGTCTCGATCTTCTGTGGGTGGGCTTCCGGCGTCAAGAGAACGGAGGTTCGGCGGTGTCTATAATCGAAGTCCGCGATGCGACCGAAGCCGCAAATCCCATCGGACATCGAGGAGTATCGCGATGAGCGCTGGTGTCGCGAAGGCGCTCGTGCGATCACGACGGTCGTCGAGGCCGAGCGCTTCATCGAGCACGTCGGTTTCGCCGCCGGGATGACCGATTCGCGACGGCCCGGGCCGTCGCTGTACGTCGCCGTGTGCGGCCGGCGTGATGCGGTTCTTCCCCGGCACGTCCAGAAGGACCCCGAGACGTCACTCACCTGGACGCTGAAGGACCAGCTCCTGCGGCGCGGAAAGGTGTATTACGCGAAGCTCGCGCGCGGCAAGACGATGTTCATCGCACCACGGTTGATTCCGCACTTCAATGCGATCTGGGGGGTGCGGCAGTCGGACGAGAGACGGCGTCTCAGCGCACAGGCGCGCGCGGTTCTCAAGGTGCTCCGGAACGAGTGGGAGATGGCATCGTCCGATCTCAGGAAGGAGTCCGGCGTCACTGAGCGAGTGGCGTTCACCCGCGCCATCGACGAGCTTCAAGCCTCGATGATCGTGATTCCGAGCGAAGCCGTGTATCTGCCGAAGTTCACGTATCTGTGGACGCTTGCCGTCGGCCGTCATGGGGATGCGTTGACCACGCGCGTCGCCCGCGACACGGCCTTCCGCGAGATCGCACGCGCCTTCCTCGTCGGTGCGGGGATGACGATCCCAGGCGAGCTGGCACGCGTGACCGGCTTGTCACGACCCGAGGCGGGACGTGGCAACCGTGCGCTCGTGGCCGAGGGCTACGCCACGATGTCCGCGCCGGGATTTTACAAGCTGGCGACTACCGTCGAAGGCATCAGGAACCTCCTGATTCCTAGTTCTCGGCCGGTGGCGACAGCCGGTCGATGACCAGGACGTCGATCGGTCCCCGCGCCGAATCGAGCCTCAAGCCAAGCTGTTCCTGCACCGCGGTGAAGATCGACGGCAACCCGTCGGTCGGGATCGGCGCACCGTTGATGTTCTCGCCATACGGCGCATAGAACAAATCGATATCGAAGTCGCCGGTCAAGCCGGTGCGATCGGTGACCGGGCGGCCGACGTTCGCGCGTCGCCACAGCACCGTCGCAAACCCGCGCATATCGATGGCCCGAATCGAAAAGCGTCCGGGCAGAAATGCGGACGGGCAGTGAAACGCGAACCCGCCGAGGCCCAGGCCCGAGGCCGGCGGTGGCGGCGGGGGAGCGGGCGCTCCGGGCGGCGGCGTGATCGGCGCACATGCGGTCCCCGATCGACGCAGCCCCGCTCCGAGCTTTCCGTCGCTGCGGGAGGCAATCATCGCGAAGATGGACGTCTCCTTCGATTCGATGTGCGATTCGAGGCTGAAGCGATCTTTCATCAGCGCTCGCAACATCGCCCGCACGTCGTCGGGCGTCGCGGTCGCGGCGGCGCGCGCCTCGATGTCGAAGCGATCCGCGCCGATCCAGCCCGGGCCGCCTTCGACCTGGCTGTCCTCGAGCGCGTAGGCGCTCCGAATCAGTTCTCGCGCGGTGACGTCCTGCGCGACGACGCGGCCGCCCGGCATCAGCATCGGGCTCATCGAGCCCGGACGGCTCGACGCGAGCCGCTTGACGGAGACGACCTCGAACGACGCCGGTGCGCGGGCAGACTGTCGTGCGTGAGCGTCCAGTCCGAATGCGAGCATCACGGCGCCGATGATGAGGGTGATGGTCTTGCTGGCCATTTAGTACTAATTACTTAGTAATAAACGCCACGAGTGTCAAGCTCGTTCGATTCGCGGTCACGTGAGCAGGCGGTCTCCGCCCAGTCGTCTGAATTCGTCCTCCGCATTGCGCGATCGCGCCTCCGCTCGCCGGACGACGTCGTTGAATCGTGATTGAGTCCGAATCGGATCGAGCCACGGGTCGCACAGCATGATCGACGTGCAGAAGAAGCCGGCTTCGACGACGCGCCCGAGCATCTCGAGCGCGGCGTCGGTTTGCTGGACTCGCGCCAGCACGCGGCCCACGAAATACAGACCTTCGGGATCAAACTCGCGCTGCATGAAGCTCGCCACGACCCCCAGCGCGTCCTCGGGCTTGTTTTCGAGGACGAGACGCGACGCTCGCATCATCTCGTGAATCCGTCCCGGCAGCGGCCGGCCTTCCAGCTCACGGTAGGACGCGATCGCCTCGTCCTGGCGGCCGATCAGCGGGAGCGTCCAGTTCGTGACCCATCGCAACGTATCGGTATCGCTGGCGAGCGCGCGCTCCCAGTCGCCGCGCATGAAGTGCGAGTACATGACGCTCGTGCGCACCGCCGGATCCAACCGGCGCGCATGGCGATCCGCCGCGATCGACGCGTCGAGCAGACCGCAGAACCGACATGCGATCACGAGGCCGGTGAAGATCTCCGGATCGGTCGACGACCCGGCCCGCCCGAGCAGGCGTGCCATCGCCTCCTTGGCGCGGCCGAGCGATTCGACCTCGAAGTTCGTGTAAAGATTGTGCGCGACGCTCGAATCCGGATTGAGCTGCAGCGATTTCTGGAACGCTTCGTCCGCTTTCTTCAGGTTGCCGGTCGCTTCGTCGCCGCCGTACTTGGCGAGCACGCGATACACGCGCCCCAATTTCGCCCATGCGGGTGCGAACTCGGGGTCCTCGGCGAGCGCCGAACGATAGAGCTCGCCGGCGACCGGCAGCATCGCCGGGTCGTGGCTCACCTGGTTGGCGCGTAGATAGAACTCGTAGGCGCGGGCACTCGCCGGCAGGTCGTGCGTCAACCGTCGCTTCTCCCCCGAGGATAGCGGGATCGACAACGACTCGACGATGGCCCTGGCGAGTTGATCCTGCACCTCGAACAAGTCGCGCATCGTCATCTGCACGGTCTTCGACCAGAGCATCGTCCCCGACGCCGGTTCGATGAGCTGCGCGCTGACGCGCACCTGATCGCCCGCTCTCAGGAGCGTGCCGGTCAGCACCACGTCCACGCCGAGGTCGGTGGCAATCGCTTTGAGATCGACCGTGTCGCTCGTCGTGTACTTCGCGCCCGCCAAGGTCGAGCGCACGACGAGCGAATGGATCCCGGTCAGCGAGCTGACGACCGCATCGGGCAGGCTGAACGACAGGAAATCGAGATCCTGATCGGGTCGAAGCATGCGGAACGGCAACGCGATCAGCCGCCGCGTGGTCTGCACTGGCGCTTGCGTGCTCGTCGTCGACGCGAGCGTGACGGCTGATCGCAATGCCTGGCCCATCGCGTCAGCGGTCTGATACCGCTCCTCCGGACGCTTCTCGAGCGCCCGGTGGATCACCGCATCGACGGCGGCGACGGTGGTCGAACCGCCAAGCGCAGGCGGTTGACCGGACATGATCGCGTGGTAGACCTGCATCAAGTCGCTGCCGGGGAACGCGGGTGTACCGCTGAGCATCTCGAAGAGCAGGGCACCGGTGGCGAACAGGTCAGACCGTGAATCGGCCTTCGACTCGCCCCATTGCTCTGGTGCCATGTAGCGCGGCGTACCGACCACCATGCCCGCGCGCGTGACCGTCACGTCCGACGCGACCGATTGCCGCGAGCGGGCCAAACCGAAATCGAGCAGCTTGACGCCGCCGTCGGTCAGGAAGACGTTCGACGGCTTGAGGTCGCGATGCACGATACCGCGGTTGTGCAGCACGCTGAGCGCGCCGAGGATGCTCAACGTCACCGACACGGCCTGTTCGAGCAGCATCGCGCCGTCCTTCAGCCGGTTGGCGAGCGGCTCGCCGTTGAGCAGCTCCATCACGATGAAGATGTCGGCGTCGGTTTCGCCGACGTCGAAGATCTGGCAAATCGAAGGGTGGCTCACGCTCGCGGCGGCACGCGCCTCTCGCCACAACCGGGCGCGAGCATCATCATCGTCGACACTCGACGCTCGAATGGCTTTGATAGCGACGTCGCGCTCCAGCCGTGGATCGCGGGCGCGGTAGACGTCGCCCATGCCGCCGGAGCCGATGAGCGCAATGATTTCGTATTTGCCGAAGCGGGCTCCAGGTACGACGGCCATCGAGGGAAATTATCGCTCGCTCAGCTCGCGGGTGCGAGGCGCGGCTTCGCCGCACAGGTGCGGGCACTCTGCCCTTGCCGGCCGAATCGAATGTCAGGTCCAACCAAACTTCAAAAGCGGCCTGCCGCATTTCGGACAGGGCGTTCTCAAGCGCGCCACCTGGAGGTTGGCGATGTGGCAAATCGGGCAGTACACGCCATCATCACGCAAGACGAGTCGCTCCCTGATCCGAGACAGTTGCTCAGCGATGCGATACGTCTCCTCGTGACTGGCGCCGACGGGTGGCAGGCGAGACGATGACTGATTGCTGCCTTCGAAACCGTTCAGCGGAGTCGTTGCGAGCCAATCGTCTGGGCCGAGCGGCAGATTGTCATGAAAGCCCTCCGTGATGTCCACTTGGCTGTACGACAGTTCCTGAGGGTCTATGTCGATGGGTGGGTCGATCCGCCTTTTCTTGAACGGCCACATAGCTAGTCACCAGGTAGATCTGATCGTAGCACTGAAGGCCGCCTGGATCGTAGCCTTACGGCCTGAGACGCTACGATCCGGCGAACCAGTACGTCGGCAGCTCCTTCTTGGTATCCCGCAGGATCTCGACGATCGCCGTGCGGTCGGTGGAGGAGAGCGCGTTGTAGCGCGGGGCTGTGTCATGTCCCGACAACACCTCCCAGAGCCGTTCATAGATCGCCGCCTTCGCCGTCGCTGGCAGCGCGTCGAACGGTTCTGAGTAGATCAGATAGCTGCACGGATATCGAAGCAGCCGCTTCCCGAGATCCAAATCACGCAGCGAGCGTCCGTGTCGATCGCGTGGGCCGGCTGCACTGAAGGTCGAGGCGAACGAGCTTGTGCCGGCGATCGGACCCGGCAACGGAGCCTCGTCCACGAACAGCATGTAGTCGACGAACTCGGCGGCGGCGCGTTCGAGCGGGCGGCCGGCATCGGCGCCCACTCGCGCCTCCCATCCGACCCGCGTGATCAAGTTCAGCATCTGCGCCTGATGCTCGAGCACCAGCAGCGCCACGATGTCGCTGTGTGGCGAGAGGTACCCATCCATGTTGAAACGGCCCTTCAGGTCGGTGACGTGTACCGATTCGGGCGTGATCATGCTGTCGAGATCGCTTGGATTCGTCGCGGTCGCGTTCCCCATGTGGCGCGTGGCTCGATGCGTGCCGGTGACGAACCAGCCGCCCCACCGCATTTCGAACGGGCTCCGATGGTCCGTCGTGTAGGCGGGTCCGTACAGCGTGGTGCCGTCGGGGCCGGGGAACACACTGCCGACCAGCATGCCCGGAACGTTATGCGTCGCGTCGGCGACGTGGCACATCGTGCAGGTGTCGTTGCGTTCCAATTGTGGCGTCCCGTTCGGCTCTTGCGACATCGTGTAGAAGATGGCGCCCTGCTTCGGGTCGTGTGCGACGAGCTCGAGCACC
>DASRJR010000399.1:0-9751 GCA_035649395.1 Vicinamibacterales bacterium | reverse complement strand
TTCCTCCGTCTCCTCCGTTACCAGCGATCAGAAAGTCACACCAGCATTCACTCCGAACGTTCGCGGCCGACCCATCTCGCCGATGAAGCCTGACGGCGCGAGCGGGCCGTAGGCGAACGCGACGGGGATGTAGTGCGTGTCGAAGGCGTTCTTGATCCACGCTTCGACGAAGACGAAGCGGCCACGCGCGCCGCCGCGGAAGTTGGCGAGCGAATACGCCTCCTGCCCTTCCAGGTTCAGGTCGTCGTACTTGAACGCCCCGTAGAACGTCGCCTCTCCACGCGCGTAGAGCGAGACCACGGATGTCAACGGCCGCGACACCTGCGCCCCGACGGTGGCCGTGTATTCGGGCGTATTCGGAATATCGTTGTCAGCGACGTCGAAACCGCTCGACACACTGCCCTGATCGAACCGTGCGCGTGTGTATCCGACTGCGCCGAACACGTCGACGCTCGGATGCGCGCGCGCGTTGACCTCGAGCTCGACGCCCGAGCTCGTCGCCGCGCCGACGTTGGCGATGTAGAACTGCCCCGGCACGCCGGGGTCGGGCAGATTGAGCTGCAGGTCCTCCCAGTCGATCCGGAAGACCGAGGCGTTGGCGGTGACGCGCCCGCCTCCCCACGTCGTCTTCACGCCCCCCTCGACGTTCCAGGTGTGCTCTTCGCCGTATGCCTCGAATCCGACCGGTGAAGCCGGGTTGAAGCCTCCTGCCTTGAAGCCGCGCGCCACCGAGGCATACACGATGCTGGTGGGCTGCACCCGGTAGCTCGCCGCGACCTGCGGCGACACGTCCGAGAACCGCTTGTCGGTGTCGACCGTACGAGACGTGAACGGAAGATCAGGCGTGAAGAACGTGCGCAGCAACGCATCGCGCTGCTCGGTATCGACGCGCGCGCCCGCCGTCAGGTCGAGACGGCCGCCGACCGTGGCCGTGCCCTGACCGTAGACGCCGAGTCCGACGTCGTCCAGCGACGCCTCGGGCGACGTCTGGCTCACGGCGAGCGGCAAGCCCGGGAGCACGAACGGCGCGTACGAGTTCACGGCGTTCTGGTCGTAGTTCTGCGTGAACAGAAA
The DNA here is from genome assembly GCA_035649395.1 of Vicinamibacterales bacterium. Lineage (GTDB taxonomy): Bacteria > Acidobacteriota > Vicinamibacteria > Vicinamibacterales > UBA2999 > Gp6-AA40. The sequence goes on along the minus strand of DASRJR010000399.1, from coordinate 8,677 downwards.
GACACCCGCCTGCCACTTGAACGGGAGACTCGCCAGCCGCGCGGGATGAGCGGTGGACGAGGAGATGCGGAATTCCTCGGTGAACTGGAAGCTCTCCTCCGCGTTGCTGCGCCGTGCCAGCGGCAGCGGCGTGTAATCGAGATCGGTCGAATCGTCCGTCTTCCACTTCAGGAAGCCGGTCGTCGACGTCAGGCTGACCGCCCCCTCGCGTCGGGTTTGAATCGTCGTTCCAACGATGTCGCGGTGAGTGAAGCCTTCGAAGTCCCGCATGGTGTGAAACGGGTTCTGACGAAGCCCACCGAGATCGCTGAGGGCGTAATCGCCGTCGCGCGCCCGCTCGCCCGTGACGATGACTCGCGTCTCCCAGACGCGCGAGGGCGTCCAGAGCAGCTGTCCCTTCGCCGAGAAGGCCGATCGCGAATCGAGATCGTTTCCAGTGAGATCGTTGGTCGTGAACCCGTCACGACGGCCGTACTGAAGCGACGCGCCGACACCGAGCTTGCCGTCGATCACCGGACCGCCGATGCTGCCGCGGACGTCGCGCGCGTCGGCGTTGGCGAATGGCACCGACAGCGTGCCGGTCCACCCGGAGAGCGATGGGCGCGCGCTGGTCACGTTGATCAGACCGCCGAGGGCGTTGCGTCCGAACAGCGCGCTCTGCGGGCCGCGGACGAACTCGACCTGCGCCACGTCCATCAGATCGATGCTCGCGGAATTGGCGTTCAGCTGCGGCACCCCGTCGTAGTACGTGGTCACGGCCGGATTCGCCGGGCTGGCACCGATGCCGCGGAATCGCACGTTCGACAGCTTGCGCGGCGTGAACTCGCTGAACTGCGCGTTCGGCGCGTAAATGCCCGCGTCGCTGACGATCTGGGCGCCGGCGTTCCTGAGGATCGCCTCCGAGACGGCCGTCAGGCTGACCGGCAATGTCTGAGCATCGGCCGGCTCTTTCTGGGCCGTCACCGTCAGAACGGGGAGTTGAAACGACGCGACGGGCTGGTTCGAGCTCGACGTAGTCGACTGTTGTGCCTGGGCACTGGCCGGGATGAGGGCGGCAAGCAGGGCGATGACAATAGAGGAGGTGCAAAGCCAACGGTCCGTCATAGACCGTCAATTATGCACGCGCTTCGCGCTAAACTGGCCGCTGTTGCCCGGCGTAATGCCGAGTACAGAGCGCCTGTCGCCAATTGGCCGAGGCGGAGCTTGTCTCGCCGTAGCGAAGGGCGAAGGCGGGAACCTGTCTCGCCGTAGCCAAAGGCGAAGGCGGAGGACGCATTCATGGTGAAGCGATCGTGTCTGGTCGTGGCAGTCTTGATCGGCCTGTCGATCTCCCTGACGGCGCAGGGACCACGACGCGTCAAGGTTGGCGATTGGCCAGAGCTGCGTGGCCCCAATCGCGACGGCATCTCCCGTGAAACTGGCCTCATCAGTTCGTGGAAACTGAACGGCGAGAACTTCCTCTGGCGCGTGCCCGGCGGAGGTCGATCGACGCCGGTCGTCATGGGCAATCGCGTCTACGTTCAGAACCCATCAGGAAGCGGACCCACGCTTCAAGAACGGGTGATGGCGCTCGACGCCGACACCGGCAAGGTGATCTGGGAGTACAAATACAACCTCTTCCAGAGCGACGTGCCGGCACATCGCATCGCCTGGTCCTCTCCCGCCATCGACCCTGAAACCGGCAACATCTTCGTGTTGAGCGGAGGCGCGCAGGCCATCGCGCTCAGTCCCGAAGGCAAGCTGCTCTGGGAACGCTCGTTGGGCGAAGAGTGGGCGGCGTTCACCACGCACGGTGGCCGGACGATGTCACCGGTCGTCGATGGCGATGTCGTCATCGTCGCCGCCGCCGTCTCCAATTGGGGATCGGCCGCCGCGCGCGCACATCGTTTCGTCGGCCTCGACAAGCGAAACGGTGAGGTGATCTACGTCTCGAATCCGGGCGGGCGGCCTTATGACACCGCGTACGCCTCTCCGCTGATCGCCACGATCAACGGCGTGCGGTTGCTGATCGCGGGTCTGGGCGACGGCGGCATCCACGCGATCAAGCCGCAGACGGGCGAGAAGATGTGGAGCTACTCCGCGGCCAAACGCGCCATCAACACTGGCGCCGCCGTGAGCGGTGACACGGTGTTCGTCTCGCACGGTGATGAGAACCTGGAAGGCGTCGAGCTGGGCCTCATCGCCGCGCTCGACGGCACGCAGAAGGGCGACATCAAAGCGACGAAGTGGGCGCTCAAGGGAATCGAGTACAGCTTCTCCGCACCGCTCGTCGACGGTACGCGCCTCTATCAGATCGACAACGGCTCCACGCTGCGCGTCTACGACACGGCGAGCGGCAAATCGCTCTGGTCGCTGTCACTGGGTTCGGCGCAAAAGGCATCGCCCGTGCTGGCTGACGGCAAGATCTACGTCGGCACCGACGGCGGCGCCTTCTTCATCGTCAGACCGTCTGCCGACAAAGGCGAGATCATCAGCAAGGTCGATCTGCCGAACAGCGTGAAGAGCTGCTGCGGTTCGGAAGGCACGCCCGAACAGATTCTCGGCAACGTCGCGATCTCGCGCGGACGTATCTTCTTCATGTCGAGCGACGCGATCTACGCCATCGGCGCGCGACGGGCGACCTCACCCACCGGGTTCGCGACTGATGAACCCGTCGCCGCAGGATCCGGCGAACCGGCGACGCTACTCGTGACGCCAACCGAGTTGAACCTCGACCCGGGCCAGTCGGTGAAGCTGCGTGCGCGGCTCTACGACAGCGCCGGGCGTTACTTGCGCGACGCGCCAACAGCGACGTGGACGCTGCAAGGGTTGGAAGGGACGGTGACGGACGGCGCCCTGACGATCGCGAACAAGCCGATTCAGCAGGCCGGCACGATCAAGGCGACCGCCGGCATGCTGAGCGGCGAAGCGCGTGCGCGGGTCGCGCACCCGCTGCCGTGGACGGAGACGTTCGACAACTATGCCGATGGAGCGATTCCACCGGGATGGTCCAACACGGTACCAGGACGGCTCGTGGTCGCGACGCTCGACGGTCAGAAAGTGTTGCAGAAGGAACCGCTCGACACGATCTTCCAGCGTGGCCGCACGTTCATCGGTCCACCCAACTGGTCGAACTACACCTTCCAGGCGGACGTGCGCGCCCTCGAACGGCGCCGGCAGATGGCGGACGTCGGCATCACGGCGCAGCGCTACTCGCTCGTGCTCTACGGCACCGATCAGCAGTTGAAGCTCGAACCCTGGGAACCGGAAGTGCAGCGCACGGCGAAGGTGCCGTTCCCGTGGAAGCCGAACACCTGGTATCGGCTCAAGCTGCGCGTCGAGAACCTGCCCAACGGCCAGGTGCGCGCGCGTGGCAAGGCGTGGCCGGCCGATGGAGCCGAGCCCGACGCCTGGCAGATCGACAAGACCGACCCGATCGGCAACAAGCAGGGCGCACCCGGCCTCTTCATCAACGCGCCGTTCGGGGCTTATCTCGACAACTTCACTCTTACGCGGAATCAGTGATGCGTCCAATTTTCATTGTCATCGTAGCGCTCGCGGTCATCGCGCCCGTCGGTCTCCGGGCGTCGGATCCCGGCAACGGCAACTGGCCCATGTGGGGCGGCACGCCCGATCGGAACCAGGTCTCGAACATGAAGAACCTGCCGACCGAGTGGGACGTGAAGACGAAGAAGAACGTGAAGTGGGTCGCCGAGCTCGGCTCGCAGAGCTATGGCAACCCGGTCGTGGCTGGCGGCATGGTGTTCGTCGGCACGAACAACGAGCTGGTGCGCGACCCGAAGCAGGGCGGCGATCGCGGCGTGCTGATGGCGTTCCGCGAATCGGACGGCCAGTTCCTGTGGCAGCACACACACCCGAAGCTCGAGGCCGGCCGCGCCAACGACTGGCCGTATCAAGGCGTGGCGAGCTCGCCGGCGGTCGACGGTGAGCATCTGTACTACGTCAGCAATCGCGGTGTCCTCTACTGTCTCGACATTCAGGGGTTCCGCGACAACGAGAACGACGGCCCGTTCAAGGACGAGAAGCTCACGGCGATGACGGATGCCGACATCATCTGGAGCTTCGACATGATCGAGGAGGTCGGCTCGTATCCGCACAACCTGTCGAACTCCTCCCCCGTCGTCTCGGGCGATCTCGTGTACGTCAGCACGTCGAACGGCCAGGACGAGAGCCACGTCCACATCCCGTCGCCGCGCGCGCCGTCGATCATTGCCGTCAACAAGAGCACCGGAAAGCTCGTGTGGGAGGACAACTCGGTCGAGGACCGCATCCTCCACGGCCAGTGGTCGACGCCGTCGGTCGGGACCATTGGCGGGGTGCTGCAGGTCGTGTCGGCACAAGGCGACGGCTGGGTCCGCGGCTACGAGGCGACAACCGGCAAGAAGCTGTGGGAGTTCGATACGAACCCGAAGGACGCGGTGTGGCCGCGGACACGCAACGAGCTCATTGCCACGCCGGTGATCTTCCAGGACAAGGTCTACATCGCCAACGGCCAGGATCCCGAGCACGGCGAGGGCGTCGGCCATTTCTACGCCATCGACGCGACTAAGCGCGGCGATATCACGCAAACGGGCAAGGTCTGGCAGTTCGACAAGATCCGCCGTTCGATTTCGACAGCCGCGATCGCTGACGGACTCGTGTACATCTCGGACTTCAGCGGCTACTTGCACTGTCTCGACGCCAAGACCGGCGAAGAGTACTGGGTGCACGACATGCTCGCCGCCGTGTGGGCTTCGCCGTTCGTGGTCGACGGCAGGGTGTATCTCGGCGACGAGGACGGCGACGTCGTCGTCATGGTCGCCGGCAAGAAGAAGGAAGTGCTGTCCGAGGTGAACATGGGCAGTGCCGTCTACGGTACGTTCGTGCCGGCCAACGGCGCGCTCTTCATCAACAACCGGAGTCAGCTGTTCGCGCTGGCGAACAAATAGGAATCAGGAACCAGGAATCAGGATTCAGGCGTGGGCCAGGTCTGTAGTGTCCGCCTTCAGGCGGACACTACAGGAATCAGGTCTCAGGAATCAGCCATGGTCGGACTCCGGGTAATTATCACTGGCCTACTACTTTCGGTCTCGGTCGTCACCCTCGGGGCGCAGCAGCCGGCGGCGTCGGTCGCCCCGGCGGGTGAGTGGCGGCAATTCCGCGGCTCGCCGCGGCTGACCGGCACTTCATCCAGCACCGTTCCAGCCACGCTGAAAGTGCTGTGGACCTACGATGCGGGCGACGTCGTCGAATCGTCGGCCGCGATCGCCGGCGGGGTCGTCTACGTCGGCGGCGGCGACGGCGACCTGATCGCGCTCGACTTCGACACCGGCAAGGTGAAATGGAAGTACTCGACCGGCAACCTGATCGGCGAGTCGTCGCCCGCGGTCGGGGCCGAGGCGGTGTTCGTCGGTGATCTGGGCGGACTCCTGCACGCCGTGCGCATCGCAGACGGCAAGGCGGCGTGGACGTTCAAGACCACGTCCGAGATCAAGTCGTCGCCCGTGGTGGTTGATGGCACGGTGCTGTTCGGCTCGTACGACGGCCACCTCTACGCAATCGACGAGAAGACCGGCCGGCTTCGCTGGAAGTTCCTGACCAACGGGATGATCCACGCCACGCCGGCGATTCAGGACGGACTCGCGTTCATCGCCGGCTGCGACTCGATTCTCCGCGCGATTCGCGTGTCCGACGGCAAGGAAGCCTACCGTGTCGAGTCGGGCGCTTACACCGGCGCGTCGCCGGTCATCGACGGCACACGGGCGTACTACGGCACGTTCAACAACGAGGTACTCGGCGTCGATTTGCAGCGCCGGCGCATTCTCTGGCGATACACCGATTCGGAGCGCCGATTCCCGTTCTACTCGTCAGCGGCCCTGGCTGGAGGCCGCATCATCCTCGGCGGCCGCGACAAGTACGTGCACGCGATCGACGTGAAGACGGGCAAGCCCGCGTGGACGTTCGCCACCCGCGCGCGCGTCGATTCCTCGCCAGTGATTGCTGGCGGGCGCGTCTACGTCGGCTCGAGCGATGGCAAGCTCTACGTGCTCGACGCAGAGAGCGGCAAGAAGCTGTCGGAGTTCGACGCCGGCGCAGGCCTCACGACGTCGCCAGCCATCGCGTCAGGCCGCGTCGTCATCGGGTCCCAGGATGGACGTGTCTACGTGCTCGGCTGAACCTTGCACGACAGGTGGATGCAAGGCGCCGATGAGATCGGCCGGCGCATAGATCGCGCCCGTCAGATCGGCACCCAACAGATCGGCTTCCCTCAACGTCGCGCCAGTCAGTATCGCTCCCTGTAGCTTGGTGGCAATCAGATCCGCTTCAGTGAGATCGGCTCCCGTGAAGTCGGCGCGTCGCAGATCGGCGTTCATGAGGTTCGTCGCGTGAAGCCGTGCACCTCGGAGGCTCACCCCCGAAAAATCGATGCCGGTCAGAATCATTCCGCTGAGGTCGGCTCCGTCCAACACGATTGATTCCTGATGGTGATCATGGCGCCACGCGTTCCAGATGGTGGCGCCATACTTCATCCGGGCGAGCAACTGGTCGAGGTTCATCGTCAGCACGAATGATAAACTCCTGCTGCCAGCCTGCCACCAGGGCCGTACCATGTCGGATCACTCTGCGCGCGGTCCTCGCTGGACGATTCCCGCGGCGTGTGCCGTTGTCGTGGCGTCGGGGCTCGCGGTCATCGCAGACCAGGCGCCACAGGACCAGCCCCGCCCGACATTCCGGACCGAGGCTAATTACGTTCGCGTTGACGTCTACGCGACGATGCGTGACGGCACGCCGGTCACCGATTTGCGCCGTGACGAGTTCGAGCTGTTCGAAGACCGCGCGCGACAAACCATCGACCAGTTCACGCCGGTCGTCATCCGCAACGGCGGCACGGCAAGTACCCGGAGCGACCCGCGCACCCCAGAGGAGAGCCGCCAGGCGATCACGGAACCGTTTGCGCGCGTGTTCGTGCTGTTCCTCGACGTCATGCACGTCGATGGCACCGCCTCGCAGACGATTGCGAGGCCTCTGATCGACACCCTGCGACGTCTGATCGGTCCGGACGACCTGATCGCCATTGTCACGCCACAGACACCCGGCCGCACGGTGACGTTCACGCGTCAGCTTGCGAATGTGGAGAGCACCTTGAACCGCGCCTGGGGACTGCGGGATCGCAAGGACCTCCTCGACGCCGAAGAACGTAAGTACGCCGCATGCTATCCGGGCCTTCCACCACCGGATAAGAACGTCGCCCCAGACCTCGGCATCGCGCAGGAGATGATTCTGCGCCGCCGGGAAGAACAGACGTTCGATGCGCTCGAGGAGCTCGTCACCTATTTGCGCGACGTGCGCGAGGAACGCAAGGCGGTGATCGCGATCACAAACGGCTGGCGCGTCTACGCACCGAATCAGACGTTGACCCGGGCCATCGGCACGACGCTTCCCTCGACGCCCCAAGCGGGGTTCGATCCGGTCACCGGCAAGCTGTCGACCGGCACCGTGAGGGGCCAGGTGTCAACCGGCGAGTGCGACGCCGATCGCCTCCGGCTGGCGAATCTCGATCACACGTGGCGGCTCCGCCGGATTCTCGATCTTGCCAACCGCGCCAACGTCTCCTTCTATCCCGTCGATCCACGCGGCATCGTGGTCTTCGATGACGACATCGTGCCCGTGGCTGGCGTGGGACAAAACCCGGCCATTGGGGTCGTCGAGGACAACCGCCGGCTCGGAGAGCGGCATACGTCGCTGCGAACGATGGCCGAAGGGACCGACGGGGTGGCGGTCATCGAGACGAACAACTTCGACCCGGCGCTGCGGCGCATGATCAGCGATCTGAGCTCGTACTACCTTCTGGGCTATTACTCGACCGGCAAGCTCGATGGGTCGTTCCACGCGATCAACGTCCGTGTGACGCGGCCCGGTGTGCAGATCCGGGCGCGCCGTGGCTACCTGGCCGCGAGTACGACTTCCCCATCGCCAACTGTAGAGACACCCGCGAGCGCGGCGGCTGCTGCAGAAACACGAGCCGTGACGGCAGCGTTGGCATCGCTTGGCGCGATCGGGCGCGAACCGTCGCTGCACCTCCAGGCGGCGGTCGCCGCGCCTGCGGCGGGAACGCGGACGGTGTGGACGATCGTCGAGGTCGCCCGCGGCACGACGGCGAATGCTGATTGGGCGACGGGTGGCGAGGCCGATGTGATGCTCATCGACTCGACCGGCAATACCGCGGGGTCGGCGCATGCGACGCTTCCACCGGGCGCGGGCAGCGCGCGAGTGACCATCGCGCCGCGGACGCTCGCGCCCGGGAACTACGAGCTGCGCGTGCGCGCGAAGGGCGGGGGCGCGGCCGCGGCCTCGAATGACTCGATTCGTCTCTCGATCCCTCCGTCAGACGGAAGTGGCGCGATGTTCTTCAGGCGAGGTCCCACGACGGCCAACAAGGAGGTCGCGACGGCCGATCTCCGCTTCCGCCGCAGCGACACGCTGCGCGTCGCCGTACCTGCAACACCGACGGCGTCGCCAGAGGGCGCGCGTCTGCTTGACCGCACGGGCAAGGCGCTGGCCGTCCCCACGTCGGTCTCCCCCGTCGATGACGCGGATGGCTCGCGATGGCTGAGCGCGCAGGCGACGCTCGCGCCGCTGGCGCCGGGTGACTATCTGATCGAGATTACGACGATGGAGGCCGGCACTCAAAAGCGCA
>DASRJR010000398.1:0-2701 GCA_035649395.1 Vicinamibacterales bacterium | reverse complement strand
ACCGGCGCGCCGCGAACGAGCAGCAGCTTCGAGTGATTGCCTGGTGCTCTCTCGTCCGGACGATTCTCGTCGTAGACACCGAACAGCCCACGCGCCTCGAACAGCACCTCGCGACGAATCGCGTGGTAGACCTGCCATGTTCCGGCATCGGACGGCGACACGAGCTCGTACTCCGCCATCGGCCTCAGCCCTGATGCAGCGCGGCCATCGGATCCATTCTCGACGCGCGGCGCGCCGGTATGTAGGCGGCGGCGAGGGCGACGGCAAGCAGGACGAGCACGGCCAGGGCGATCGTGCGCGGATCGTGGGGCTCGACACCGTAGAGCAGACGCGAGACCAGCTGCGACCCGACATATGCGAGCACGGCGCCCACGGCGAGGCCGACGACAACGAGCCAGGTGCTTTCGCGCAGAATCATCGCCACCACGGCTCGAGCCTGGGCGCCGAGCGCGAGCCGAACCGCGATCTCGGACGAACGTCGAGCGACACCGTACGAGAGGACGCCGTAGAGCCCGATGGCCGCCAGCAAAAGCGCCACGGCACCGAACGCGACGGCGAGCCGCGCGATTCCCCGCTCTTCCGCCGTCAGCCGGCCGAGGTGATCCTCCATCGACCTGACCTCGGCGACGGAAATCGCGCCATCGACGCCATCGAGCGCTTCACGAACCGCCGCCATGATGGCGACCGCGTCGGATGCGGTGCGAACCAGAAACGTACGGCTCCCGCTGAACGAGCGCCGCTGCTCGGCCGGCACGAAGAACCGTGGTTCGACATCGCCGCGCAGGCGATGAATGTGTGCATCGGCCACGACACCAACGATTTCGTACGGCCTCCGAAGATTATCGACTCGTGCCAGACGCACACCGATCGGAGATCGCCCAGACAGGAAGCGGCGGACGAACGCCTCGTTGACCACACAGACCCCTGGGCTCTCCGCGCGATCGGTGTCCGCGATGTCGCGCCCCATGCGAATCGGAATCCGCAGGGTCGTGAAGTACCCAGCGGCGACCCTGTCGAGGGCCACGTCCTGCGGACGTCCCCTGGTGACAGGGCTCCCTTCGACATCGATCGTGGCCGTCGAGATTGCACCGCCGAACACGCCGAGCTGAGAGAAGCTCGCGCCGTGGACACCTGGGACTTGCTGCACGTGTGCGAGCAGATCGCGCAGGACTCGGTCGCGGCGAGGCACGTCCTGCACCAACTCTCCGAGGCTGACTTGTGCGAGCACCAGTCGCTCGACAGGGAACCCGAGATCTGGGTGTTGGAAGTTGTAGACCGTCCTGACCAACAGCCCCGCCGCGATCAGGAGCGGCATCGACAGCGCCAACTGTCCCGCGACCAACCATCGTCCCGAGCGCAGCTCTCTCATGGATCCGACGGCGCCACGACGACTCTCGCGCAGCTGCACGCCGACATCGGATCGGCTCAACTGCCACGCCGGCAAGAGACCGAACGCCAACGCGGCCACGAAGGTGGCGGCCACTGCGAATGCCACGACTGGCCGGGTGACGTCGAAACGTACGAACAGATCCGGGTCGGCGCCCTGAAGCATCCTGATCAGAACGCCGTGGAAGACCGAGGCGACGGCGATCGCGCCCAGGCCACCGAGGACCGCGAGCGCGAGCGTTTCCGTGATCAACTGGCGAATCAGCCGTCCGCGACCGGCGCCGAGCGACAGCCGGATCGCGATCTCGGTGCGGCGCGCAGCCCCGCGCGCCAGAAGGAGATTGGCCAAATTGGCGCAGGTCACCAGCAGAAGGATGCCGACGCCCGCGAGCAGCATCGTCGCCGACGTGGAGAACTGCTCCACCGTCGCCGACGCTCCCCTAGCGCCTGGATGGACCCGAAGCTGCTGATCCAGCACATCGTCGGACCGGCCGGGACCGTAGAACGCCTTCAAACCAGCTCGAAACACCGTGTTGGCGCGCGTCTCGAGTTGCGCCGCGCTGGTCGTCGCCTTCAGCCGGGCGAACAGCTGAAGCCACATCACCTTCTCTGGTGGCGTGTCGTGTATCCAGTCGGTCCCTGGCAGTACCCGCGGCTGCAGCCGCAGCGGCAGCCACATGTCCGGCTGCTGTCCGCTCGACTCGCCGACGAAACCCGCCGGCGCGACGCCGACGATCGTCAACGGCGTGTTGCCGATGGTCAACGTTCGACCGAGGACGTCGGCGCGATCGCCGAATCGTCGGTGCCAGTAGGCATGACTGACGACGGCTTCGGGGAGGTCGCGTTCGCCGTCGGCCGCGGCGAACAACCGTCCGAGTGCGGGACGCACGCCGAGCACGTCGAAGAAGCCCGCCGAGACCAGCCTCCCGCTGATCTCCTCGACCGATGCACCGTCGACGCGAACCTGCCAGTTGTTCAAGCTGCTTTGCGCGGCCATGACTGTGGCGAGATCCGACAGCTGATCGCGCAGCTGCTCGAATTCGTCGAACGTGGCCCAGGTCCGCGGCCCGTCCGCACGTCCGAACAAGAGCCCGGTCGCGCTCGGCGTCGTCAGCATCACCAGTTCGTGAGGCTTCTCGACTTCGGGGAGCGACGCATGACGCACGCTGTGCCACAGGCTGAAGATGGCGGTGTTGGCGCCGATGCCGATCGCCAGCGAGAGAATCGCCACTGCGGTGAAGCCTGGACTCCCGGCCATCGTCCGGAACGCGTGCTGCAGATCCTGGCGGAGTACGTGGGCGTGTTCTTTCGGCGC
>DASRJR010000397.1:0-8204 GCA_035649395.1 Vicinamibacterales bacterium | reverse complement strand
GGGTTGGCGTGTCAGCGGCCTGCGCATCGAGGGTGAGCAGACAGCTCGCCTTCGGGATCGCCAGCGCATGCGCGAACCACACGTAATGGAACATGTCCCTACGGTTGGCGTCGAATCGCCTGTTGCACGTCGTCAAAGGATCCCCATCCGTCTCGAGTGCTCCGCAGGCCTCGTAAGTACTGGCAATCGGCTCGTCTCTGATGAAGCGGAACCCCGTCTTCCAGCCCACGGTCCCGGGATGAAATTGGAAATGGCAAATCCACGGTTGGGTAGAGGTCCATGGTGGGTTGGCAAGACTCCACGTGGTGCCTGTGGGAGGTATGCACTGCGTGACCGCTTCGTCCAAAGACTCCCCGCCCTTTGCACCGGCAGAAACGGGGATGATGTAGTCCTGGCCCTGGTAGTTGCCTCCGACATCAAAATGGACGGCGATTTGGTGAGCGGCGAACGCGTCGCCGACCTTCTCGAGAGCCGCGTAGGTGGGCAAGTGCGTGTGGGCCGGTTTCGCCACGCCGCCGTAACTCGCACCGGCCGTATTCATGTAGCCAATTTCGACGAAGAGATCCTTTTGGTTGGGATTGGCACCCATGTCACCAAGAGCTGGCAGCCGCTCGCCGTTGGCATCGTAGAGCGGGGTAGCACTTGTCGACGTCTCCCACTTGTTGAGCAGGCCGTCATTGTCAGTGTCATTCACTTCGGTGCGATAGATGACGACGCCCCAGGTCAGACAATCGGCGCTGCTGGAGCCACCACTGTCGACCATCGTGGTAAACGACGCCGACGCCAACGCCGGTCCACTCAACGGGCCGGTCGCGCGTGTGATGGTGTCCCACGAAGCTCCGTTCGAGGAGCGGAATGCGTTTGTTTCGCTGATCCCCGGCGCGATCAGCAGATCGGTCTTATTCAATTGACCAGCGCCGGTAATGTGAGTGATTTTGCCGTTGACGGCGCTATTCGGATCGTAGAACCCCTTGACGGTCTGTGCCATCACGGGGTGCGCGTTGTCCATCGTGTAGCTGCCGTCGTACATCACGATGGCGTTCAGTGATTGGACCGGCGCTTGGTTTGGACGTCGGTAGATGACAACCAAGCTGGCGCCAAGCGCTCGCGGAGTGGCGCTGGAGTTGCCGAGATCGGGGATCTGTACCGGATATGTGCCAGTGATTCGATGTCGGCCGTTGACGATATCCAGGAACCGCAGAACATCAGCGCGATAGGTGAAGGTTCTCTTACTGCCGCCCTGACCCGTTCCGCCGCCCGAACTCCAGCACGGCGCGGTTCCAGCCGGATCACCGATCACGGCAATGGGTCCATCAGGTGTCGTGATGTTTTGCGCTGTCAGGTCCGGTGAGCCGAGAGGCCTTCCGTTGAACGTCGCCGTGAAGGCGCCAGCATCGGAGCCATCCGACGTTACGACCTGCCAATAGAGAAAGGCCGCCAGCACTTCCGCGCCACTATCCGCGGTAGGAAGCGCACCAGCCGAACCGAGCGTGCCCAAGTTGATGAGGCCGCTGGCGAGACCAGTGGTGCTGTTGCCGAGCCCTTCGAGGCCAACGCCTGCCACGAGGTAGTCGCCTGTGACGAAGAAGTTCTTGAAGAACTTCAGCGCATTCGGAGGCGGAGGCGGCGGCTGACCCTGGCCCTGCCCGGTCTGCCCCGCGAGTACGGTCAACGCCGCGGCGATCAGTAGTGCTGCCCTTCGTGACCAAGCGACATGTAGCTGACGACGTAATCGCTTAGGCGCGTCTTCGATGTTCCGAGCGGATCTCGTAATCTGTGCGATTGGGGAATGCATGGGACACCTATCAGCTGCTGCGTCGCGGACCATTGTCGCCGCGGGAAAAGGAAAAGCCGTCATAGCGCTCGTCATCGAGCACGGTCATGAAACTCCTTTGATCAGCCCAACGCGCAGGAAGGACGAACTGAACGTCTACGAACGGCTCAGCTTGGAATCATTCCACTTCGCGGGTCGGCGGGGCAATAGGAAGAACGCAATCATACATCGCGATTGACAAGTCAGGGATTTACCAGACTTTTCCCGCCTCCACGACGTGGTGCCATCTCCAGCCTGAGCCCCCTCCTGCTGGCGTGCTGTTGCCGGTCAAATACGCGCGTTTTGGCGCGAAGTTGGCCCGATGGGCATGAGGTTCCCGTGAGGAAACATGCGCGCGCGCTGAGTGAGCTTTCTGGCGGACTATGAGTGAGTTGGCGGTGGGCACCGAGGGTCGAGATCGGCGAAAATCTGTCGGTGAGGGTCGCTCCGAAACGAATGACCAGACGGCTTCTGGGCCTGACCGCGTGTGTCTGGGTGCTCTGCGCCACGCTCGTGCCGCGCGCGGCGGTTCGTCAGACGACCGCATCGGCGCCCGCATCGGACAGCGCGTCGTATCGCGGGACCGTCGATCAGTACTGCGTCACCTGCCACAACGCGAGGCTCAAGACGGGCGACCTTGTGCTCGAGGGCCTCGACATGTCACGCGTGGCAGGCGATGCGGTTGTGTGGGAAAAGGTGGTGCGCAAGCTGCGCGCCGGCGTGATGCCGCCACAAGGCGCGCGGCATCCGGGTGAGGCGACGATGCACGGTCTGATCGCGTGGCTCGAGGCCGAGCTCGACCGCGCCGCCGACGCGCGTCCCGATCCGGGACGGCCGCTGCTGCATCGACTCAATCGCGCCGAGTACCGCAACGCGATCCGTGACCTGCTGGCGCTCGACGTCGACGTCACGACGCTGCTGCCACCGGATGATTCCGCGTACGGGTTCGACAACATCTCCGATGTCCTCGGGGTATCGCCGTCGCTGCAGGAGCGCTACCTGGCGGCGGCGGGCCGGATCAGTCGGCTCGCCGTGGGCGACATCCAGATGCGTCCAGCAAGCGAGACGTATCGCGTGCGACAGGACCTCTCGCAGAACCAGCACATCGACGGCCTTCCGCTCGGCACGGTCGGTGGTCTGCGCGTACAACACACGTTCCCGCTCGACGCCGAGTACGAGTTTCAAACGAAGCTCTATCGGACCAACCTGAACATCGTCAGGGGACTCGAGTACCCCACCGAGTTCGAGATCGCGATCGATGGACGCGCGATCCATACGGTGACCATCGGCGGAAACGCGGATCTGGCCGCGATGTTCGACAAGCCGACTGATACCGGCGACGCGGTCGAATTACGCATGCGCGTCCGGGTGCCGGTCACCGCGGGCGCACACGACGTGACGGCGGCGTTCATCGGCAACATGCCGCTCAAGGACACGGTGCGCTTGCAGCCGTTCATCCGCAGCTCCGCCGACAACTTCGACTGGGCCGGGTGGCCGCACATTCAGACGTTCACCGTCACCGGTCCCTTCAACGCCAAGGGCCAAGGGGACACGCCGAGCCGACGTGCGATCTTCAGTTGCTTGCCCCGAGCGGAGTCGAGAGGTCGACCCGGGAGTGGGAAGTCGGACCGCGCGTGCGCGACGGAGATCCTGACGCGTCTCGCGCGTCGTGCCTATCGGCAGCCGGTCGGCAAGGCGGAGATGCAGCCGATCATGCGGCTGTATGACGAGGCACGGAAACCGAAGGGAAGCACGTTTGAGCGGGGGATTCAGCGTGGCCTCGAGCGCATCCTCGCCAGTCCTCTCTTCGCGTTCCGCGCCGAGCGCGATCCCGATGGCGTCGTTCCAGGCGTGCCGTACCGCGTGCCCGATCTCGAGCTGGCGTCGCGGCTGTCGTTCTTCCTGTGGAGCAGCATTCCGGACGAGGAGCTGTTGACGCTGGCGGCGCAGCGGAAACTGAGCGATCCCGTCACGCTCGAGCGGCAAGTCCGCCGCATGCTGGCCGATGAGCGCTCGAGCGCGCTCGTCAGCAACTTCGCCGGACAGTGGCTGCATCTACGCAACGTCCGCACCGTGCAGCCCAACTCCGACGAGTTTCCCGACTTCGACGACAACCTCCGTCAGGCGTTCCGCCGCGAGACCGAGCTGCTCTTCGAGAGCCTGATTCGCGACGACCGCAGCGTGCTCGATCTGCTCCGCGCCGATTACACGTTCGTCAACGAGCGGCTGGCGCGGCACTACGGCATTCCCGGCGTCTACGGCAGCCGCTTCCGGCGCGTCAGCGTGACGGAGGAAGCGCGCAAAGGACTGCTCGGACACGGCAGCGTGCTCTCGGTCACGTCCCACGCGGAGCGGACGTCGCCAGTGCTCCGCGGCAAGTGGGTGCTCGAGAACCTGCTCGGGCTTCCGGTTCCGCCGCCGCCCGGAGACGTCCCGCAGTTGCAGGGCGCTGGCGAAGGCGAGAAGCCAAAGACATTGCGTGAGCAGATGGCGCTCCATCGCGTCAGCCCGACCTGCGCCTCGTGTCACAAGGTAATGGACCCCGTCGGCTTCGCGCTCGAGAACTTCGACGTCGTCGGCGCGTGGCGCACCGAAGAGCCGGGCGGCCCGATCGACGCGTCGGGTCAGCTCGCCGACGGCCGTCAAGTGGATGGCGTGGTGACGCTGCGCAACGCCATTCTCGACCGGCCTGAGATCTTCGTGACCACGATGACGGAGAAGATGATGACCTACGCTCTCGGGCGTGGCGTCGACGTGGCGGACATGCCGGCCGTACGGCGAGTCGTGCGTGAGACGAAGATGACGGACTATCGGTTCTCGTCAATCGTGATGGGAATCGTGACGAGTGTTCCGTTTCAGATGCGCGCCGCGAGTGTGGAGCGGCAGTCGGGAACCAGGTAAGCTGCGGAGTCGAGCAATGGCCTTTCTCACAAAGAAACATCTGACGCGAAGAACGGTGCTCCGCGGGCTCGGCGCGACGGTGTCGCTGCCGCTGCTCGACGCGATGTTCCCGGCGTTCACGGCGATCGCGAAAGCGCAAGCGCGGCCACGCACACGCTTCGGCACCATCTACATCGCCAACGGCGCGATCATGGAGCAGTGGATCCCCGATGCCGTCGGTTCGGGATTCGCCTTCAAGCCGATCCTGGCCCCAATCGAGCCGTTCAAAGATCAGGTGGTCGTCGTCACGAACCTGACGCGCTCGCATCCGGGCAGTCAGGTAGGCGACCACGCCGTCAGCGCCGCTGGCTTCCTCACCGGCGTGTGGCCCAAGCGCACCGAGGCCGAAGACGTCCTCGCCAACACGACGGTGGACCAGATCGTCGCGCAGCAGATCGGTCAGGAGACGCCGTTTCCGTCGCTCGAGGTGGCGACCGAGGATTTCACGGGGTATGTCGGCGCGTGCTCGCCGGGCTTCAACTGCGCCTACCTCAACACGGTGTCATGGAGCTCGCCGTCGACGCCGCTGCCGATGGACATCGATCCTCGCGTCGTGTTCGAACGGATGTTCGGCCAGGGCGGCAGCCCGGCACAGCGGGCCGCGCGGATGCGCGACGACCGGAGCATGCTCGACTCGATCACCGCGGAGGCGAAGCAGCTGCAGCGCGGTCTGGGCAACCGCGACCGCCAGCGCGTCACCGAGTATCTGGACAACCTGCGTGAGATCGAACGCCGGATTCAGCAGGCCGAAGCGCACAACCGCACTGACGTCACGCTCGACGTCCCGGTCGGTGTGCCCGACGCGTTCGAGGATCACGTCGGCCTGATGTACGACCTGCTCGCCGTGGCCTATCAGGCCGACATCACGCGCGTGTTCTCGTTCATGCTGACGCGCGAGCTGAGTCAGCGGACGTACCAGAACATCGGCGTCACCGAGCAGCACCACACCGTCTCACATCACGGCAACGATCCACAGAAGATCGCGCAGAACGTGAAGGTCAACACCTATCACATGCGTCTGTTCGCGAAGTTCCTCGAGAAGCTGAAGGCAACGCCCGACGGCGACGGCTCG
Source organism: Vicinamibacterales bacterium (assembly GCA_035649395.1). Classification (GTDB taxonomy): domain Bacteria; phylum Acidobacteriota; class Vicinamibacteria; order Vicinamibacterales; family UBA2999; genus Gp6-AA40. The sequence goes on along the minus strand of DASRJR010000397.1, from coordinate 2,379 downwards.
CTGCTCGATCACTCGCTGATCTTCTACGGCGGCGGCATGGGCAACCCGAACGGCCACGCCAGCGATCCACTGCCGGTCGTGGCGGTTGGCGGCGGAGTGGGCAAAGGCCATCGGCACATCGAGGTCAAGAAGCAAACGCCGGTCGGCAATCTCTGGCTCGCGGTGTCGAATCACTTCGGCAGCAAGATCGAGACGTTCGGCGACAGCAACGGGCGCGTCGAGGGCTTCTTCGCATGAAGATCGGCGTCGGGGCGTCGGCAGTCGTCGCGGCGGCGGTGCTGGCGATCTCGTTGCACGCGGCATCGTCATCGCGTCTGTCGACGGCGATCCAGGCGGGCAACAAGGATGCGGTCAGAACGCTGCTGAAGGATCCGGCTGAAGTGAACGCGGCCGAGGCCGACGGCACGACGCCGCTGCATTGGGCCGTCCGCACCGACGATCTCGAGACGACGACGCTGTTGCTGAAGGCCGGCGCGAAAGCCGGCGCGGCGAATCGCTACGGCGTCACGCCACTGTCGCTGGCCGCCGTCAACGGCAATCCGGCGATCACTCGCCTCCTGCTCGAGGCCGGCGCCGATGCCAACACGACGGTCACTCAGGGGCAGACGGTGCTGATGGTGGCCGCGCGGACCGGCAATGCCGACGCGGTGCGAGCGCTGATCGAGCAGGGCGCCAACGTCAACGCGCGCGAGACGCAGTTGGGCGAGACCGCGCTGATGTGGGCGGCCTCGGAGAACCATGCGGCAGCCGCGGCCCTGCTGATCGAGCGCGGCGCCGAGGTGAGCGCACGCTCGTCCACGATCGCGTTTCCCAAGGATCGCTTCGGCCTCGAAGGTGTGCTCACCATCCTGCCCCACGGCAACTGGACGCCGCTGATGTACGCCGGACGCGATGGCGGCGTCGACGTCGTTCCCGTGCTGGTCAAAGCGGGCGCCGACGTCAATGCCGTCGACCCCGACGGAACGACGCCGCTGGTGCTGGCGATCATGAACTCGCATTACGACACGGCGAATGCTCTGCTCGAGAACGGCGCCGATCCAAACATCACGGACAAGCAGGGCATGGCGGCACTGTACGCCGCAGTCGACATGAGCTCGCTTGGCGAGGTCTACGGTCTGCCACCCAGGAAGGTCAGGGACAAGCTCTCGCCTACGGAACTGATGTCCCGCCTGATCGCCAAAGGCGCCGTCGTCGACGCACGACTGAAGGGACCGACGATTCAGCGCAATCACACACCCGGCGAGCCGCTGCTGGGGGCCGGTACGACGCCGCTGATGCGCGCCGCGCGCAACGGCGACTACCGGGCGGTGAAGATCCTGCTCGACGCCGGCGCCGATCCGATGCTGAAACAGCCGAAGGGGTCCAACGCCTTGATGATCGGCAGCGGTGTCGGTCGCGGTTTGGGTGTGTTCGCGAAGGATGTCGGCACCGAGGCTGATCTGCGACAGGCCGTGGAGCTGCTGCTCGCGAAGGGCGTCGACGTGAATCTTGCCAACGACGATGGCCTGACCGCGGTGCACATCGCCGCGCAGGCCGGCCTCGATTCCGTGGTCACCGTCCTTGCCAAGCACGGCGCGCGGCTCGACACCAAAGACAAGCGTGGCCGCACGCCGATCGACATGGCGATGGGCGTCGGCGGTCGAGGACGTGCTGGAGGTCCGCCGCCGGTCTATGAGCGAACAGCCGCGCTGATTAAGAAGCTGATGAACAGCCAGCCGACGAATCAATAGTCTGGTTGCGACCCTGATTCCTGAATCCTGATTCCTACGTTTATTGAGTCTCCAACTCGACGCCGCCCACCATGCCGGCCACGACGTTGTACAGGGCTGCCATGATCAGCGTTCCGACAAACCCGAAGCACGCGTAGAGGATCGGGAAGAAGATGATCGACCCGACACCCATGAACGCCCCGAACCCCGACGACTCCGAACCACTCGCGGCGAAGCCCACCATCGCAATCAGCGAGGCGATTCCGCCCACGATGAGCCCGATGATCGCGTAAAGCACTCCGGCAATCTTCGCGCACGAGACTGGCCCAACTCGTTTGATGACCATCTATGCCTCTCCTTGGTTGCCTCTGTTGTGGGCGTGCTTGCGTGGTGAACGCGCGCATCTTAACCCGCAACGGGCGAACGACGGAGGCCGGTTGGGCGAATCGCGGGAACGAGGCCCGGGCCCGGATCACCCCGCCGTGGCCGTCACGAGCGGGGCTTCGCGTGGGCGCAGCGAGCGCCCGATGGTGAGGAACGACATGCCGGCGGCGATACACAGAAGTCCGGCCGCCCAGAAGGCAACTTGATAATCGCCAAGCAGCGTTCGGATCGCGCCCGCACCAAACGCCGCCGACGACGCACCCAGCTGGTGGCTCGCACTGATCCA
>DASRJR010000396.1:0-11323 GCA_035649395.1 Vicinamibacterales bacterium | reverse complement strand
CGGAGCGGTGGCAGCGAGCGCGACGGGCCACCATCGACGGGCTCGCAGGTCCATCAGGTTCATGCCGGATCCGTCGCCTGGATCGATCGGAGCGTGATGCCCACTTAAGAGCGACGCGAGGAATGAGCTCACCAGATGAATGCGTGTGGTTGCGGCGTAGTCCGCAGGGGCTCGCTTGAAGAACTTCCGGATCTGCGGTCCCGTAAAGCGTTCGAACGCTCGAGACCCGGTTCGATCCGCGAGCGCCGCTTCCCCACCGACGGCTGCGGTGATCTCTCGGCACTCCTCCGTCGTGCTCGAGTCCATCCAGATCGGCGATTGCTCGCGTGAGAAGATGCCGCGGATCTGCTCCACCATCGGCTGCGTTGGCGCAAGCCCGGCGAGCGCCGCGTCAGCGCGTGCGTTGAGATAGACACTACCGTGCTGCTGTGCCGACCCGCAGATGGCGGCGATCTGCCGAACATCGACCTCGTCCCGAAGCCGTCCCATCATCAGGTCGAGCGCTTCGGCCCACATCAGTGGCGAGGACGTGACGACACGTGGGTCGGCATGCGGGAGCACGCCGTGATGAGTGCCGTAATGCGGCAGCGCCTCGTCGAAGCTGAACGACCGGGTGTGAACAACCTGACGGCGATTGCCGGTCGTTTCGATGACGACGGCAGTAAGGCTCTGGGTGCTCGAGTCGAGACCGAGATAGAGGGGCACTCAGGATCCAACGCCGAGAAGCAGATCGACGACGAGTTGATCCAACCGCTCGTACGGCAATCGCCGAGCAGCCAACGCGGGCCGGTCGAAGCGGCGCGATTTGAGTGATGCCGCACGGTCCGATGTGTACGCTCCGAGGTCTGGATCGGTCCGTCCGTCACGAATCTCGGCGAGCAACGCCTGAATTCCCGCATGCTCGCAGAATTGCCTCGCCTTCGCCTTGAGGATCAGATAGGTGCGCATGCAGCCGCGAGCGAAGTCCCATACGCCCTCTTCGTCCTCGGTGCGGTAGGCGTGCGCGTCGAAATGCCGCGAGCCGTCATAGCCGGATTCCTCGAGCAGCTTGACCACGAAGAAGAGCGATTTGAGTGACTCGGAGCCGAACCGCAAATCCTGATCGAAACGCCCTGGCTTCTGGTCGTTCAGATCGATGTGGAACAGCTTGCCCACTTCGATCGCTTGCGCGACGGCGTGATAGAAGTTCAAGCCGGCCATCTGCTCGTGGGCGAACTCGGGATTGACGCCGACCATGTCCGGATGATCCAGCGTCGGAATGAACGCGAGATACGCAGCCGTCGTGGCGAAGTAGATGTCTCCACGCGGCTCGTTCGGCTTCGCCTCGAGCGCGAATCGCAACCCGTAACGTTGATCCCGCGCATAAGCGCAGAGGAAGTTGATCGCGTCGCGGAACCGTTTGATCGCCTCGACCGGATCCTTCGCGGCGTCCACCTCCGCGCCTTCCCTGCCGCCCCAGAACACGTAGGTGCTGGCGCCCAGCTCCACGCCGAGATCCATCGCGCGCATCGTCTTCTGGAGGGCGTAGGCGCGGACGTTCGCATCGTGCGCGGTGAACGCGCCGTCTTTGAACACCGGATCGGTGAAGAGGTTCGTCGTCGCCATCGGGACGGTCAGGCCGGTTGCCGCCAGCGCCTTTTTGAAGTCGCGGACGATGGCATCGCGTTCGGCGGGCGTCGCATCGATCGGCACGAGATCGTTGTCGTGGAAGTTCACTCCCCACGCGCCGGCCTCGGCCAGCTTGTGCACGGCTTTCACCGGATCGAGCGTCGGCCGCACGAACTCGCCGAATGGATCGCGGCCGCGATTTCCGACCGTCCAGAGGCCGAATGTGAACTTGTCTCCTGACTGCGGGATCAGCGTCATCACATCAACCGTTGAAATAGAGATAGGCCGCGGCAATCAACACCAGCACCACAGCGGAGGCTGAATGTGTCAACGCGGTTCCAACTGCGACGCGTTGCCTGCCGTTGTTCGGCCGTGACCGTCGCGTAAGTGAGCCCGGTCAGCTGCGTATCTGGCATCGGCGGCGTGAGATAGCTCACCACGACCAGCACACCAACAGAGACCAGGAAGATCAGCAGGCCGTAGTACTGAAAGTACACGTTGTTCAGAATCCAGAAGAGCGATCCTGGCGTGTATCCGTGTTCGTAGCCCGCCATCCCCAACGTCACCGGCGTGTCGACCGCCAATCGAATCAACCCCAGCGCGAATCCGATGATGAGCGCCGCGAGGCATCCAGCGGCGGTCAGTCGACGCATGAACACACCGAAGAAGAACACCGCCGCGATCGGCGCGCACAGCAGCATACCCCGCGCGACCGACCACCACGTGAGGCCGGTCAGCAGCGCGAAGTAAAGTGCGATCATCAGCCAGTCGAGGGCGACCATGAACGGCGTAGCATAGCGTATGCGCACGAGCCGGCCGGGCGGGTTCGCCACATCGTGCTGGTTGCTGGTGGCGCTGTTGTCGGTGTCACACGTCACCACCGCGTCTGCCGAAACCGGCTATGACGCATGGCTTCGCTACGCTCCGCTCGACCCGGCGGCCCGCGATCGGCACGCATCGCTCCCACGCCAGATCGTCTCGCTGGGAGACAGTCCGGTCTTGCGAACGGCGCGCGACGAGGTTGTCCGAGGACTCACGTCGATGCTCGGTGCACCGGTCACCGCTGCCGTCACGAGGGGGCGCGATCCGGTCGTGTTGTTGGGCGTCCTGCCGCGTGTGCGCGACGTCCTCAAAGACGCGGCAATCCCCACTCAGATCGGCGCCGACGGTTTCTGGCTCGGAACCCTGGCGACGCGCCAGGGTGCGATTGTGGTGGTCGCCGGCGGAAGCGAGCGTGGCGTGCTCTACGGCGCGTTCGCCCTGCTGCGGCGGATCGGCGCGCACGAGGACGTCACTCGGTTGAATGTCCGCGAGGAGCCATCGGCGCCGATCCGTTGGATCAATCACTGGGACAACCTCGATGGCACCATCGAGCGCGGTTACGCCGGACGCTCGATCTTCTTCGAGGGCGGTCGCGTCGTCGATGATCTGACCCGGGTGCGGGACTATGCGCGTCTGCTCGCGTCGATCGGCATCAACGCGCTGACCATCAACAACGTCAATGCCAACCCGCAGGTGCTGACCGACGCGTTCGTCCCCCAGCTCGCGCGGGTCGCCGACATCATCCGGCCGTGGGGCATTGCCCTGTCGATCTCGATCGACTTCAGCAGCCCTCGTCGTATTGGCGGCCTCGACACCTTCGACCCGCTCGACTCACGCGTCGCAGCGTTCTGGCAGGACCGTGTCGACGCGATTTACCGTGCGGTGCCCGATTTCGCCGGCTTCGTGCTCAAGGCGGATTCTGAGGGGCGCCTCGGGCCGTCGGCATACGGACGCACACATGCCGACGCCGCGAACGTCATTGCACGGGCGCTCGCGCCGCATCGGGGCGTGATCTTCTATCGCGGATTCGTCTACGACCACCTGATGGACTGGCGAAACCCGAAGAACGATCGTGCACGAGCGGCCTCCGACAACTTCAGGCCGCTCGACGGTCTGTTCGAGCCGAACGTCGTGCTGCAGATCAAGCACGGCCCCATTGACTTCCAGGTGCGCGAACCGGCCTCTCCCCTCTTTGGCGCGCTGCAGAAGACGAACCAGGCGATCGAGCTGCAAATCACCCAGGAGTACCTCGGGCAGCAACGCCATGTCTGCTTCATCGCGCCGATGTGGAAGGAGGTGCTCGACTTCGACATGCAGGCAAGAGGCGGCGGCACACCGGTCAAGCAGCTCGTGACAGGCCGTGTCTTCGTGCGCTCACTCGGCGGCTTCGTCGGAGTGTCCAACGTCGGCCGCGATACCAATTGGCTGGGACACGACCTGGCGATGGCGAATCTCTACGCGTTCGGGCGACTCGCATGGAATCCGGACACGACGTCACGACAGATCGCCGAAGAGTGGACCAAGCTGACGTTCAACGATCGACCACAGGTCGTCGAGACGATCGTCGGCATTCTTCTCGATTCGTGGCCGGCCTACGAGCGCTATACGGGCCCGCTCGGGGCAGGCACGCTGACCGACATCATCGGCGTCCACTACGGGCCGGGGATCGAATCGTCGGAACGGAATGGCTGGGGCCAGTGGCATCGCGCCAACGGCACCGGCATCGGAATGGATCGCACGACGGCAACCGGCACCGGATTCGTCGCGCAGTATTCGACGCCTGTGGCCACCTCATACGAGAACCTTGCGACCACCCCAGACGAGCTCCTGCTCTTCTTCCATCACGTGCCGTATTCCCATCGGCTCCGCTCCGGCAAGACCGTCATTCAACACATTTACGACACGCACTATCAAGGCGCGGAGGACGCTGCTGGTTTCGTCACACGGTGGCGAACCCTCGCGGGATCGATTGACGCCGAGCGGCACGCCTCGGTGCTCGCCAGACTCGAGTACCAGGCGAGCCATGCCATCGTCTGGCGCGACGCGATCACCGCGTGGTTCCGCTGGGTGTCGGGCATTCCTGATACCGCCGGGCGCGTGGGCAACTACCCCGGCCGGATTGAAGCCGAGTCGATGTCGCTGGATCGGTTCTCGAACGGTGCCGTCATTCCATGGGAGACCGCTTCGGCCGGTCTGGCCGCACTGTGCTCGGCCGGAGGCACCTGCACGGCTCGCCACCGGTATCAAGGGGCGGCCGGCACGTACGATATCGCCGTGCAGTACTTCGACGAAAGCGACGGTACCGCGACGTTCACGATCGCCGTGGGCGATCGTCAAATCGATCGATGGGTGGCCGACGCGCAGTTTGGCTCGGGGGCGCCGAACGGCCATACCTCGACCCGCCGAACGATCCGTGCTGTCAGGCTGTCGCCAGGCGATGAGATTCGCATCGAGGTGAATGCGACGGCGCCCGACAGCGGCGCTCTGGATTACATCGAGATCACACCAGCGCGTTAGTCTGCCCCGGCGGATCGCAGAAACCGCGACTTTCCAGCCGGAGCGACGTTGCAGCTCCTGCCATGTGACTGGCGTGCTCGCGTCGGATTGCTAACGATTCCAGCTGACAGGCGCCGGCATCGCTGCTTGCAGTGGTGGTCGCCGTGCTCGCCAGTCTTCGGAGTGCGGCGGTCTTCGGCGTCGAGGCCTACCCGGTTCATGTCGAAGTGGACGTGGCGTTCGGCCTGCCGCACTTCACGATGGTCGGCCTGCCCGATGCCACCGTTCGCGAGAGTCGCGACCGCGTCCGCTCCGCGATCCGCAACTCGGGCTTCGAGTTTCCTCATCACCGAATCACCGTAAACCTGGCGCCGGCCGATGTGCGGAAGGCGGGCTCGTCGTTCGACCTGCCGATCGCGCTCGGCCTGTTGGCGACGTCGGGTCCGCTGACGAGGCGCGCGATCGACGACACGGTGATCGTCGGCGAGCTGTCGCTGGACGGCGCCATCAACGGCATTCGTGGTGTGTTGCCGATCGCGGTGGCCGCGCGGCGGCTCGGCCTGAAGCGCCTGCTGCTGCCACCGCAAAACGCTGCTGAGGCCTCGGTGGTCGACGGCCTCGACGTCTGTCTCGCGCGCTCGCTGGTCGAAGCGGTCGACGTCTTGAACTTCCCCGATCGTGCGGAACGAGCGTCCCCGGCGAGCGAATCAGCGCCGCGTCGCGACAGCGAAGGCGACCTCACCGATGTTCGCGGACAGCTGTTCGCGCGGCGAGCGCTTGAAGTCGCGGCCGCAGGCGGGCACAACCTGCTCCTCACCGGTCCGCCGGGTGCCGGCAAGACGATGATGGCGCGCCGCCTCGGGACGATCCTGCCGGCGCTCACCTTCGACGAAGCACTCGAGTGCACCGCGATTCATTCGGTGGCCGGCTCGCTTCCCCCGGGTTGCGGGTTGCTGCGTGAGCGGCCGTTCCGCGCGCCCCACCATACGGTCTCGCACGTGGCGCTGGTTGGCGGCGGCACCATTCCCCGGCCAGGGGAAATCTCGCTTGCGCACAACGGCGTGCTGTTCCTCGACGAGCTGCCTGAATTCGATCGCCGCGTCCTGGAGGTGCTCCGTCAGCCACTCGAGGAAGGACGCGTCACGATCGCGCGGGCGGCGCGAACCGCCCTGTTTCCAGCGCGATTCGTGCTGGTCGGCGCCATGAATCCGTGTCCTTGCGGTTTCCTCGGCGACGACCGTCGCCCGTGCCGATGCACGCCTGGACAGATCGCCAAGTACCGCGGACGCCTTTCCGGGCCGCTGCGCGATCGCATCGATCTGATCGTCACGGTGCCAGCCGTTCCGGCGCGCGACATCACTGACGGCGTACCAGGTGAAGCATCGGCGCAGGTACGAGACCGCGTGTGCGAAGCACGGCGGACGCAGCAGCGTCGCTACGGCGAGCGCGGCACCAGGACGAACGCCGATCTTCGTGGTGCGGCGATTGCCGGTTTCTGCCGTCCCGATGCGCGCGGCCGAAAGCTCCTGCGCCGTGCCGTCGGCTCGATGGGGTTGAGCGCGCGCGGCTACGACCGCGTGCTCAAGGTCGCGCGAACGATCGCAGATCTTGCCGGCGCACGCGACGTCGCGGCCGATCACGTCGCGGAGGCGCTGCAGTACAGGTTGGCGGAATAGTGTCTGGGTGCAGAAACACGGGTGATGTATGAATGCAGTCGTGAGTCGCAGGATCTTCGTGGGCTCGGTGGCGTCAGGTCTTCCTCTGCTCGCCGGCGTCGCGCATGGCCGAATGGAAGCCCCCGCGAGTGGGCAGGCCCACGATCATCCGATCGTTGCAGATGGCGTCGATCTCACGTTCGACCACATCGTCAAGGAGGTGGCGGCGATTATCAATCGAGGACAGGCGCGTGGCTTCGCGGGCGAGGATGCCCGAGCGATCGCCGCCCAACTACGGGCGGCAGCCGTACGCAGCACGCAGCTGCGTTTGGATACTCCGGTTCAGGACGCGGTGAGCGATCTCATTCGTCAGCGCGGCCGCGATGCGGTGCTCCAGTTCGAGGTGGACCGGGGCGACGTTGCCGCGCACTTGAGGCGGTACGGCATCAGCGCGGACGGGCGCCGGCCGGAGACGAACACGCTCGATGCCGCGACACGTGAGCGTGTCATCGACGGCCTCGTTACCGGCGGGATCACGGGTGTGTTCGCTCACGCGGCCGTCACCTTCGAGGACGTCGCCGCCGCGCTCGACGCCAAAGATGGCCGCTCCACCGGCGTGCGCCGCGTGCAGTACGACCCGACTACGCGCTTCGTCTTTTGTGCGCAGTTGCTGATGCAGATCGCCGTGCTCGAGGCGCAGGCAGCCGTCGTCTGTATGCTCAGCGCCACGTATCCCGATGCGGGCTTGCTGTACATGTGCGCCGCACTGCAGGCCAGTCTCGCTGGCATGTATGGCATGTACTTTCTGTTCTGTCCGTAGAACGGAGCGCTCTCACGCGCCACGATGACGTGCGGCCGCGCCTCGGGTGCTCATGTCGCCACGGGGCGCGGCGCGCGCGCCTCATACGCTTCGAATGCAGTCTTCATAGCCGTCGCGGCGACGATGGTCGCGCCGCCGGCGATCGTCCATCCGCCCGGCTCTTCGCCATGTATGAGCCACGCCCAAACGGGGTTGAGCACGGGTTCGAGCAACAACAGCAACGAGACTTCGAGTGCTGGAAGTCGCCGCACGGCCTTCGTGAGGAACACGTAAGCGAGTCCGATCTGGAACACTCCGAGATAGACGATCGTCGCCCACTCTGCGGCACTGGCCTGTGGCAATGGCCAGATGAATGGCAACCCGGCGAGGCACGCGAAGACGTTCCCGGTCACGACCGCCGCCATCGCTGTGCCCTGGCCCTCGACCTCTCGCTCCAGATACCTCAGGCCGAGCAACGTCAGTGCCCACGCGACTCCCGATAGGATGGCGAAGACATTGCCGAGCGCCGGATTCGGGGCCGTAGTCGTCGCTATCGCCCGGCCGGCGACACACAAGATGAGGCCGATCGCAACGGCGGCCATGTAGCCGAGGTCGCGCCGCCGGATCCGCTCGCTCAACAGTGCGGGCGCCAGGAGCAAAACGCCGAGCGGATACGTGGACTGAAGGAAGATGGCGTTGGCCGCAGTCGTCAGCTTCGTGGCGAGCACGAAGAGGGTCAGGGTGCCGCCATAGACAATCGCGACCCCGAGGATTGCTCGGGAAATCCGCAGTCGACCGCGCAAAAGCACTAGCAGAACCAGCGCGGCGATTCCCGAACGCAGGCAGGACACCTGAACGCCAGAGAAGGCTGCTGCCTTGACTCCGGCCCCTCCGGTCGAGAACAGAACCGCGGCCGCCAGCGCCTGCAGTCGTGCGGCCCCGGCTCTCACAGAATCTCCCGGGCTACCCCGGCGTTGCACAAAAAAGTCAACAGGTTTGAAGCCTCTTTTCGTCCTGTGGTAGCCTTTGATGTGCGTGCCTTCTCCTCCGGGCACGAACACCCGATAGTAACGGTATCCAAAAACGTCCAGGTAGTGACCGATCTACTTGTCTGCTCGTCCACTTAAGTAGCTAATGGCTTCACGGCGTTACACCATTCTCATCGCCGACCGGACTTCCGGAGTTGTCCGTCGCGTAACGATCTCCGCCCGGCCAGCGGTGGCGGTGGCGTGCGCCATGGTGACGTTGCCCGTGCTGATTGGCATCGGGGCGGCGTGGAAGGCCAAGAGCGACGTGTCCGGCCTGTATTCGAGTCAACAGGCCCTCGAGCAGGAAAACGCCAGCTACCGCACGGCAACCCAGGAACTCTCAGGTCAGATCGAGTCCATTCAGTCCGCCATCGCCGACCTCGGCGCCCGAGCCGCGCTCGACCCGAACGTCGCCCGGACGATGGACAAGCTGCCGGCGCTCGTGAAGGCGCGCGCGATGGGCGGCACCAGCGTTCCGCTGAACGCGACGGCCAAGCAGGATTCGGCGTACGCGCGAACGCTCACCGCGCTTTCGAACCCCGACGACACGTTCGGGTTGTTGCGGAATCTGCTCGAAGGGCTCGAGTCGCGTCTGCAGTCGGTTCGCTCCAACGTCGACAAGCGCAACGCGCTCGCCGCAGCGACGCCGTCGATCTGGCCCGCGCAGGGCTGGCTCACATCGACGATGGGGCCCCGGGTCGATCCGCTGACCGGTGATACCGACTATCACAACGGTCTCGACATCGCCGGTGACAAGGGGCAACCGGTCTACGCGACCGCGGCCGGAGTCGTCACCCAGGCAGGGTATTCCGGCGCCTACGGAAACCTCATCGTCATCGACCACGGGTTCGGACTCGAAACCAGGTACGGTCACCTCTCAGGCTTCTCCGTCCACAACGGCAGTCACGTCAAGCGCGGCGAGATGATTGGTCGCCTTGGCGCCACCGGCCGCACGACCGGCGCTCACCTTCATTACGAGGTGATGGCCAACGGTCGTCTCCTCAATCCGCTCCAGCTGCTCACGCAGCAGAAGCCGCGCGCCCAGTAACTCACCGAGAAACACGCGGTTTCCTTGCCGATCTGTAGCTGCAGGGCTACAATCGGTAGATATTCCTTCGTAGACGGCTCTTTCCATTCGCATGATCGGCCAACTGCTCGCGAAGGTCATCGGCACTCAGAACGAACGAGAGATCAAGCGGCTTCGGCCGCGTGTCGCAGAGATCGGCGCCCTCGAACCCGCAATGAAGGCGCTGAGCGACGAACAACTTCGAGAAAAGACGACCGAGTTCCGCAAGCGCGTCGCTGACGGCGCGACGATCGACGATCTGCTCGTCGAGTCGTTCGCCGTCGTCCGCGAGGCCGGGCGCCGCGTCCTGAACATGCGGCACTTCGACGTCCAGCTAATCGGCGGCATGGTGCTGCATCACGGGACCATCGCCGAGATGAAGACGGGCGAAGGCAAGACCCTGGTTGCGACACTCCCCGCCTATCTCAACGCCCTCGAGGGCAAAGGCGTCCACGTCGTCACGGTGAACGACTACCTGGCTCGCCGCGACTCGGAGTGGATGGGCCGGCTCTACCGGTTCCTCGGCATGAGCGTCGGCGTCATTCAGCACGACCTGCGCGACGACCAGCGGCAGATCGCGTACGGCTCCGACATCACCTACGGCACGAACAACGAGTTCGGGTTCGACTACCTGCGCGACAACATGAAGTTCGAGCTGAGCCAGATGGTGCAGCGCGGACATCATTTCGCGATCGTCGACGAGGTGGACAGCATCCTCATCGACGAGGCGCGGACGCCGCTCATCATCTCGGGCCCCGCGGAAGAGTCGACCGACCTCTATTACGAAGTCGACCGCATCATCCCGAAGCTGAAAAAGGGCGCGGTCACGCAGGGGAACGTCAAGGCCGAAGAGCGCGAAGAGCTCGAGAAGACCGGCGATTACATCGTCGACGAGAAGCACAAAACCGTCAACCTGACCGAGACCGGCATGGCCAAGGCCGAGCAGATGTTGAAGCACCGGCTCGTGCCCGAGTCGAACGGCCTATACGACCCGGTCAACATGCCGCTGCTCCACCACATCCACCAGGCACTGCGGGCGCACACGCTGTTCCGCCTGGACGTGGAGTACATGATCAAGGACGGCGGCGTGGTCATCGTCGACGAGTTCACCGGCCGGCTGATGCCGGGGCGCCGCTGGAGCGATGGTCTCCATCAGGCCGTCGAGGCCAAAGAAAAGGTGAAGATCGAGCGCGAGAACCAGACGCTCGCCACCATCACCTTCCAGAACTACTTCCGCAAGTACAAGAAGCTCTCCGGCATGACCGGCACGGCCGAAACCGAAGCCCCCGAGTTCGCCAAGATCTACAACCTCGACGTGATCGTCATCCCGACGAACCGGCCACTGAAGCGCGTCGAGGAACCGGATCTGATCTACCGGACCGAGGGCGAGAAGTACGAAGCCATCGTCAACGATATCATCGAGAAGCAGAACTCAGGGCGCCCGACGCTGGTCGGCACCGTCTCGATCGAGAAGTCGGAGAGGCTGTCCACACTGCTCCGCCGACGCGGCATCAAGCACGTCGTCCTCAACGCGAAGTACCACGCGCAGGAGGCCGAGATCGTCGCGCAAGCGGGTCACAAGGACAATGTGACGATCGCGACGAACATGGCCGGCCGCGGCACGGACATTCTGCTGGGCGGCAACCCCGAGCACGCGGCGCGTCAGCAGTGTCTGGCCGAACAGGTCGCCGAACGGCTGCCGAAAGGCGAAGAGAAGTTCATCGACGACGAAGAGTTCGTCTACTTCTTCCACGTCGACGGCTTCTACCGCGCGCGGCGACCCGAGTGGGAGCGCATCTTCTCGCACTTCAGGCGGCAGATGGACGCCGAACACGAGGAGGTCGTCGAC
>DASRJR010000395.1:0-17535 GCA_035649395.1 Vicinamibacterales bacterium | reverse complement strand
ATTCAGGACTTTTCAGCAGCACCATCAAGACATCAACCACTCGCGGCGCGCACGATGGAGCGCATGGAGGTGCTTATGCGCGCTGCTGTTTTGATGTTGCTCTTCGCGGGTGTGGCAGTCCCCGCGCTGGCCCAGGATTCCGTGAACGTCGTCAACCCGCCGCCGCCGCTGCGGTCGGTCAACCTGTCCGGTCCCCGCTTCGGTTTCACCTCGCTCAGTGACGGCGTCGTCCAGAAGCTGCACGAGCGCGACATCGACGTTCGTCCGTCCATCTCTCAATTCGGATGGCAATTCGAGCGGGAGTTCTTCAGCAGCAAGACCGGCGGTTTCGCGGCGCTGAACGAAGTGGTCGTGCTCGCCGGCGGCCTCGAGCAGGGCGAGGTGCTGCCGAGCGTCACGTGGATGGTCGGCCTGCGCTCGCCGGGCGGAGCCGAATTCGGTATCGGCCCCAACATCACGCCGGCGGGAGTGGCGCTCGCGCTGGCCGGCGGCGTGACGTTTCGATCGGGTGCGCTCAACGTCCCGGTGACGTTCGCCGTCGTGCCATCGAAGGTCGGCACGCGCGTCAGCATGCTGACCGGCTTCAACATGCGTGGCCGCCGGTAGGAGGACCCGATGCGACGCTTATTGCTGCTCGCAACGATCATGCTCATCCCGAGCGCCGGTGCTTCGGCACAGGCGCTCGATCCCGCCTCGTCCTGCTGGTCGCTGGCGACCAAGGGCGAGGTCGTGGTCACCAGGACTGACGGCACGTCGGTCAAGGACACGGTGCTGTGCATCGGCCGCGACCAGGTGGTGCTCGCCAAGGCGGGCGTGATCGCGATCGATTCGGTCCGTCAGATCAACAAGCCGCGAGACGGCGTGTGGGATGGCGTATTGAAGGGTGCGTCAGTCGGTCTGGTCGCGCTCGCCTTTTGTCTGCCCGATTGCCCGGCCGAGCCGATTCTTCGCATGACCGCCGGCTACGCCATCCTCGGTGGCGCTATCGATGCGGCCCAGGGGAACAACATGACCATCTTCAAGAGGGGCGCGCCTTCTCTGGGGTTCCGGGTCCGCTTCTAGGGCCTGGGCCCTTCCTCAGGAGTCAGCGTCAACGTGTGCTCCGTCTTGCCCGGCAGGAACGGCGTCGGCTCCCCCTTGATCCATGCCTCGTGTGAGTTGGCGTAGAACGGCGAAAGCGGGTGACCGCTCTGGCCGGTCGGCATGTGCATGATGCCGGCGCGCTCGCGTCCCGGTGAGACGATCATGCGCTCGGAAGCCGCGTTCGATCCCCAGTGCATCCGCGGCGTGTACAAATCACCGTCGAGCGCGCGTGGCGGCATATCGAGCCAGCGTCCCAGTAGCGGCAGGCCACCCGACAGCGGATGGCGATAGAGCGTCACGTTGTCCTGCGACCAGGGCGCCGACAGTCCTCCGTCCTCATCGGCGCGCTTGATCACCTCGTCGATGGCCGCGAGCAACAGCTGATCCCAGCTCGCGTAGCGCGGGTCGAGCAGGTGCAGCGGCCGCTGCGACACCAGCGCCCAGATCGGGCCCTCACGCCGACGCACCGTCCGATAGTCGAACGCACTGTCGGCCTCGTAGCATTCGACCAGGACGAAGGCGATGATCATCTCGGAGGTGCGCTCGCGGAACATCCGCGTCAGACGATAGCCGGCGGAGGTGGCCGATGCCTTGCCGCTCCACGTGTGCTCGACGATCTCGCGGAAGCGTGCGCGCGACGCGTTCCCGCGGATCGCTTGCGGCGTCAGCGTCTGCAGAACCAAGTCGTGCCAGCGGCGCAGGAACTCCGCGCCGGTCTCGAGCTGGATATCGAGCAGATCCCGCGGGGCGAACTGCTCGCGCGCCATCAGACGCTCGCGGATGATGTGGGCGCGCGAGCCGACTTCGTAGTTGCCATCGCCCAGTCGCGACAGCATCTCGCCGTCGACGACGCGTGCGTTGGCGGTCCAGATGCGTCCATTCTCCGGGTCGCGCACGCGCGGATACTCGGCCGGCTCGAGCCACCCGCTCCAGCCCTTCGATCCGTCCGCCCACGACGACGGCAGGCGGCCATCGATGCCGATGCGTCGCGGAATAGCGCCGTACATCGTCCAGCCGATGTGGCCGCCGTCGTCGGCGACGACGAAGTTCTGGCCGGGCGCGCCGATGCCGTTCACGGCCTCGAACGCCTCGTCCACCGTGCGCGCCGACTCGAGTGCTCGCGAGGCGACGCCAAGCCGCTGGGCCTCGTGTGCCACCCAGCGAATCGCGCGAAGCCGGCCGCGATGATCGGGACCCAGCACCGGTCCCCAAATCGTCCACGCGACCGACTGCCGCTGCGGCGCATCGCCTGCAATCTCGATGACTTCGTCGAACCGGTCGAGATTCCGCCAACCGTCAGGTGTCTTGTAGCGCGAGTGATTCTGCGGATCGAGCTCGAGAATCACGAGGTCGCTCCAATCGGCCTGACTGTTCGTGAAACCCCACGCGATGTGCGTATTGCTGCCGACGACCATCGCTGGCACGCCGGGCAGCGTGATTCCGATCAGACGCTGCGGTGGCGACGCTTCGTCCGTGGACCACTCGAACGCAGCGCGATACCAGGTGTTGGGCACGCGCACGAGCAGATGCATGTCGTTCGCGAGTAGCGCACCGCCATCGGTGGCGAGACGACCCGAGACCGCCCAGTTATTGCTTCCCACCGCCTCTTCGCTCCCGTGGGGATCGATTCCCAAATCCCACCCCTCGACTGCGCTCGGGGTGCGAATCGAAGCGGCTATGAGGCTTGGGAGTTGGGGATTGGGAGTTGGGCCTTTGATCTCTTCGCGCCGCGGCGCCAGCGGCAGCGCGTCCTTGCCGGAGCGCCGCGCGCGAAGGTTGTAGACGTCCGGGCCAGGGATCGGTGGCGTTGGAATGCCGTGACCGACGACGGGCGAATCCCATTCGGTGCCGACGGGTGCGAGGAATTCGTACACCGCCTGCGGCAGCACGTCACGCATCGTCCCGAGCGTCGACTCGTACACGCCTTCGGGATCCTGCAGCGTGATGAACATCGAAAGGACGACGAGCAGGCTGTCTTCGGCGAGCCAAGGCTTCGGCGCCTGACGCAGGAGCAGATACTCGAACGGCGGGGCGCCGAGGCTGGTGAGCCCGGCATTCACCCCGGCCGTGTAGGCGTCGAGCAGCGCTCGATCCTCGGCGGGAAGCGCTGCCGCCGCACGCTGTGCTTCGGCGCGGAATCGATGAATGCGAATCTCGCGATCGACGGCGAGCGCGCGAATGCCCACCAGCGCCGATAGCTCGCCGGCGGCGCGGCGCCGCGCGAGGTCCATCTGAAAGAAGCGCTCCTGGCCATGCAGAAACCCGGTCGCCCGCGCGACGTCGACACGCGACCGCCCGCGAATAGTCGGGACGCCAAGGCCGTCGCGAGTGATCTCGACCGGCGCGGACAACCCCGTGACCTGGCGCGTCTGGTCGAGTTGAGGCAGGCTCGCCCGCAGCCGCGAATACGCCCACACGCCGCCGCCGATCCCGACGATGACGAGGATGGCGAGCAGGATGAGGACCGCTCGGACCAGCCGGGGGAACATGACTCAGCATTCTACGCACGAAGCCGTGATGGGAGATGATCATGGTCCGTGGGCCGTGGGCCTTGGTTCTTGGTCCGTTCCTGGTCCTCGGTCCGTCCTTGGTCCTTGGTGCTTCGTCCGCGGCCGTGTCGGACCAAGAACCTAGGACCTCGGACGGACCAAGGACCTGGTACGGACTAGGAACCAAGGCCCAGGGCCCAAGGACTGGCGAGGGCGCAAGGAGCGGATAGAAGCCCCATCGGCCTCTCCGTTATCTTGCTTGCATGTCAACTGCAGCAGCGTTGCCGATCAAGATGCCCAGTCACGTCGATCAGATTCGCCGAGCGTGTCTCTACATCGAGCGTCACGCCGAAGAGCCGCTCACGCTCGCCTCGATCGCGGCCCACGTCGACGCGAGCCCGTACCACTTCCAGCGCACCTTCACGCGCATCGTCGGCATCTCGCCGCGGGCGTATCAGGATGCGCTGCGAGCCAGGCGGTTCAGACGCGACCTTCGCGAAGGTGCGCCGGTGGTCGGCGCGATCTACGATGCCGGGTACGGCTCGAGCAGTCGCGTGTACGAGCGGCTCCCGACCGGCCGCGGCATGACGCCGGCCGTCTACAAGCGCGGGGCGGAAGGCGTCGATGTCCGGTATGCCGTCGCCGACTCGCCGTTGGGCCGGCTGCTCGTGGCGGCCACGCCTCGTGGCATCTGTTCCGTGAAACTCGGAGACAGCGACGAGCAGCTCGCCGACGATCTTCGCCGCGAGTATCCGGCCGCGACCATCTCGCCCGATCGCAGCGATCTCGCGGGCTGGATCAAGGCCATCCTGACGTATCTCGGCGGACGGCGCCCGCATCTGGATCTGCCGGTCGACGTTCAGGCGACGGCGTTCCAATGGAGGGTCTGGAAGTATTTGCAGTCGATCCCCTATGGCGAGACGCGTGCCTACAGCCAGGTCGCGCGAGCGATTGGCGCGCCGGCCGCCGTTCGGGCGGTGGCGAGAGCGTGCGCGACGAACCCCGTTTGCCTGGTCATCCCGTGTCACCGGGTCGTCGGCAAGAACGGCAGCCTGACCGGCTATCGCTGGGGCGTCGAGCGTAAACGCAGGCTGATCGACGCGGAGAAGAAAGGATCGAGCAAGAAACACCAGAAGTAATGCAGAATTCAGAATGCAGAATTCAGAAAGAGAGACGCAGAGGCACTTCCCCGGAGGGGGGTGTTTCTGCATTCTGCATTTTGCATTCTGAATTACATGCGTACACGTTACGGCGTTTCGCCCTGGATCGATCTGTTTCCAAAATCGCGTCGGCCCGAGTTTCCCAGGCTTCGTGGCGAACACCGCAGCAGCGTCGTCATCGTCGGCGGCGGCCTGACCGGCTGCGCAACCGCGTATGCGTGTGCCGTTGCCGGTTTGAAGCCGATCGTGCTCGAGGCCGATCGGCTCGGCCAGGGCAGCGCCGGCCGTGGCGCGGGTCTGCTGCTGTCGGATCCCGGTCCTTCGTTCCGCGACATCGTCAAAGCGCACGGACTCCGCACGGCGCGCCAGGCGTACGAGGCCTGGCGCCGCGCCTCGCTCGAAGGCATCGCGCTGCTGCGCCGGCTGCACATTCGCTGCGAGCTCGAGCCGGTCGACGATCTGATGGTCGCCGTCCGCGATGGCATCAAGGACCTGCGTCGCGAACAGGAGGCTCGCGCTGCGGCGGGCCTCGACGCGCGCTGGCTGACGAACAAGGCGGCGAGCGACGCGACGGGATTCGAGGCCGACGGAGCGATCAAACTGACCGCCGGCGTGACCTTCGATCCCTATCGCGCCTGTCTCGGCCTCGCCTCCGCCGCTCGCGCCCGCGGCGCCGTGTTCGTCGAGAAGACCAGAGTCAAGAAGATTCAGTTCAGCCGAAAGGACGTCACGGTGCTCGTCCAGGGCGGCCTCGTGCGCGCCAACACTGCGATCGTGACCACTGGAACTGCGACGCCAGAATTCGCGTCGCTGCGCCGGCACTTCACCCGGGGCGAGACGTATCTCGTGTTGACCGCGCCGATGCCGGCGGCGATGCGGAAACAGCTCGGACGCGCCGACCTCACGACAGCTGACACGGCACGGCCGCGGCATCGGATCCGACGGACGCGAGACGGCCGTGTGCTCGTCGCCGGAGCGGACCGCGGCGAGACGCCGGCCCGTCAGAAGGAGCCGACGCTGGTGCAGCGCACCGGCCAGTTGATGTACGAACTGCTGATGATGAACCCCGCCATCTCGGGTCTGCAGCCCGAGTACGGCTGGGACGTGTCGTACGGCGAGACCGCCGACGGATTGATGTACATCGGGCCGCACCGCAACTACCCGCATCACCTCTTTGCGCTGGGCCGCGGCGGCGATTCGGCCACCGGCGCCTTTCTCGCGTCGCGCATCCTCGCCCGCGCCGCGCTCGGCAAACCCGAGAAAGGAGACGAGGTGTTTGGCTGGACGCGATGAGTGACGCCGTCTCGCCGGTCGATCTGCTGGCGATCGGTCCGCATCCCGACGACATCGAGATCGGCATCGGCGGGATTGTCGCCAAGCATGCCGCGCTCGGTCATCGTGTCGGATTATGCGACCTGACCGCCGGTGAAATGGGCAGCAACGGTACGGTCGAGGAGCGTCTGGCTGAAGCGAATGCGGCACGTGCGGTGCTCGGCGCGGCGTGGCGGGTGAACCTGCGCGTACCCGATCGCGCGATCGGAAGCGATGCCGGCCACGTGCGCGCCGTCGCCGGCTTGATCCGTCGTGCCAAGCCCACGGTCGTGGCCCTGCCGTACTGGTCCGATCGGCATCCCGACCACGTCGCGGCGAGCCAGCTGCTCACCGAAAGCGTCTTCAGCGCCGGACTTCGCCGCTATCCAGCCGAAGGCGACGCCTGGAAGGCGGAGTCGATCTGTTATTACTTCATCAACGACGCCGCGGCCCCCTCATTCGTCGTGGACGTCAGCGAGCATTACGAGACGAAACGACAAGCGTTGGCCTGTCACGTGAGTCAGTTTCAACCGTCGCAGCCAGGTGCCGTTGCCACGCGGCTCACCGCGTCCACGTTTCGCCAACTGATCGAGAGCCGCGACGCGCAATTCGGCGCGCTCGTCGGCGTTGCCTTCGCCGAAGGCATTGTCGTGAAGCAGCCCGTCGTCCGTCCTCACTTACTCGCGTAGAGACTTGTAATGCAAAATGCAAAATTCAAAATGCAAAAGCGGTGCGAGTCTCGCGCGGGACGTCGTCTTTTGCATTTTGCATTTTGCATTTTGAATTACCAGCTTCACGTTCGTCAGGGTCTGCGTTGAACATCGGCATCGTCTGTTACGCGTCGGTCGGCGGCAGTGGTGTCGTGGCAACCGAGCTCGGAAAAGCGCTCGCGCTGCGCGGCCACCAGGCGCACTTCATCAGCACTGAGACGCCGTTCCGTCTCGGCGATTTCCAGGAGGGCCTGTTCTTCCACCAGGTGGCGACGCCGACGTATCCGCTGTTTCGCGAGCCGCAGTATTTACTGTCGCTGGCGAACCGGATCGTGCAGGTGGCGAGGGAATCGAATCTCGACATCATCCACGCGCATTACGCCGTGCCGCATGCGACGGCGGCGTTTCTGTCGCGGCAGGTGTTGTCGGCCTCCGGCCGCGCGCCAAAGGTCATGACGACGCTGCATGGGACCGACATCACGTTGATCGGGAACGATCCGTCGTATTCGCGCATCGTGGCGTTTTCGATCGAGCAGTCGGACGCCGTGACCGCCGTCTCGAACAGCCTGCGCGCGTCGACGTACGCCGAGCTCGGCGTAACACGCGAGATCGCCGTCATTCCCAACTTCCTGGATATCGCGATTCACAAGCGACGGCCGAGGCCGGATCTTCGCAAGCACTTCGCCGGGGGCGACGAGCGGACGCGCATCGTCATCCATGTCTCCAACTTCCGTCCCGTGAAGCGGGTCGAAGTGGTGATCGACATCTTCGATCGAATCAGAGCGCAAATCCCGGCGCGGCTGCTGCTCGTGGGTGACGGTCCCGACCTTCCAATTGCGCAGCGCCGGGTCCGCAAGCTCGGAATCGAAGGGCTCGTTCATGCGGTCGGCGCGCAGGAAGAGGTCGTGCCGCTGTTGTCGATCGCCGATCTGTTCCTGCTGCCGTCGGCACAAGAGAGCTTCGGGCTGGCCGCACTCGAGGCGATGGCGTGCGAGGTCCCGGTTGTCGCGTCGGCGGTTGGCGGCCTGCCGGAGGTCATCGAGCACGGTGTCACCGGATTCCTGCACCCGCTCGACGCTGAGGACGAGATGGCCGAGAGCGCCATCTCCATTCTCGAGGATCGGGACCGCCACGCCGCGGTTGCGCAAGCCGCCTGTCGCCGTGTGCGCGAGCATTTTTCGGTCGAGCGGGTCGTCCCACTCTACGAGGCGTGCTACCGCAAGCTGCTGTCTTGAGAAGGCCCCAGGACTCTGGGCCCTGAGGCCTGAGGCCTGAGGCCTGGCGCCAGCCCTCCGGTCGTTACCCTATCGACCCCTCCCTCGCCGCCGCATACGATCGGTTTCTCTCCCGGATGACGGGCGTCTCACCGTGCCCGTTGGAGTCGGCGCGTTTATGCCTCATTCGCACGTGCAGCAGAAGGTCGTCGGGATCATCGGCAGCGGGTTGGTCGGCGAAAAGCCGTTCGATCGCCGGTCCTGGTCAGGGTTGAGCTATTTCTTCTTCACGGAATGCGAGCGCCAGGGAATCCTGCATCGCGCCATCGGTGCGGATCTCTCGCGGGCCAGCCGAGCCACGTTCATGGCGCTCAACTTCTCGCCGAACCGACGCCGATGGCAGACCGCCTATTACACGGACCCGCGCTATCGCCAGGCGCTGACTCGCGAAGTCTCGCGACAACTTCGGCCCGATGACTTCGAGCACCCGTTTCTGCAGATCGGCGCGATGTTCGATGCGCCCAGTCTGGCCGTCAACGGACGCCCCTGCTTCTCGTATCACGACGGCAACATGGCGTACATGAATCGCAGTCCATATGCGGTGAAAGGGCTTCGACCGAAAGCCGTCGAGCGCGGGCTCGCGTTCGAGCGCCGGGTCTACCACGGGCTCACGACGATCTTCACGATGAGCGAGGACCTGCGACAATCGTTCATCGACGACTTCGACGTCCCCCCCGAGCGTGTGAAAGCGGTTGGGGCCGGGATGAACCTCGAACGATTGCCCGAGTACTTGCCGAACAAGGATTACTCGCGCCGGCACGTGCTCTTCATCGGCGTCGACTTCGAGCGCAAGGGCGGCTGGGAAGTGTTGCGGGCGTTCAAGAACGTCCGCGACCGCCTGCCCGATGCGCAGCTGCACATCGTCGGGCCCAATGGACTTCAGATTCCACCGGAGTTGACGGCCGGCGTTCAATATCACGGCTTCCTTCGCAAGTGGGACGCGCACGACGTCGCCACGCTCGACCGTCTGTTCCGCGAGTCGTCGCTGTTCGTGATGCCATCACGCTACGAGCCCTTCGGGGTCGCCCCATTGGAGGCGATGATTCACCAATTACCGTGCGTTGTGACGAACGACTGGGGGCTGAAGGAGACAGTGCTCGAGGGTGAGACGGGCGGTCTCGTCGAGTGCGGGAATATCGACGACCTCACTGCGAAGCTGCTCCAGTTCTTGAGCGACCCCGATCGGCTCCGACGGATGGGGGATCGCGGCCGCGTCCGCGCGTTAGAGTTCACCTGGGAAAGAGTCGTCGGCCGAATGAAGTCACACATCGAGACCGTGATCCATTGACGGCCGCCGGCGCCGTACTCACGAGCGCCTATTGGCCAGGTCCGGGCCGGGGAGCTGCGGCAGCTGGCACTGACTGAATCAACAACGGCCGAAGCGCTTCGACCGGAATCGGCCGGTCCGCCTGGATGATGATCGGCTGCTCCATCTGCAACGGACGCCCGGAGATGACCGGCACGACGGCGTTATTGCCCGTGAGCGTGACCGGCAGTACTTCCTGTCTCGTCAGGTTGATGCCGCGCAACACCACGGGGGTCGGCGCCGGTTCGCCTCGTTGGGCCGATACGGTGCCGATGTCCTTGACCGCGATCCACCCGAGCTCGAGCGCAATCACGGTGAGGATGACTTTGAGGTAGCGATCCGCTGACATGCGTGGCCTCCTGGCAATGGATGCGGCGAGAGGTGCTCACCGAGAGCCTATCACCGAGTGCCGCGGCTACAGGCCTCGCGTACAGCGCGAGTTGTCATTCCACGCTCGACCCGTCACGCGGCGAGCCGGCGGCAAAGACCTCACGAATGTCAGCTATATTTGCTGCAGAGTTGCACATGCAGCCCGCCTGGGGCCTTCCACTAGGAGGGCCGCTTGGATTGCGCCGCGAGGATCGCCTTCACCAGCGACTCGGGCACGTCCGGTGGAACAGGCTCGTCGGCCGATGCCTTCGCCAGCAGAATCGTCTGCTCATACGTCTTCAGGTACGCCGTGCACGACGGGCAGATCGCCAGATGCTGTTCGAACGCGGCGCGTTCGTCCGGTGTCAGGTCGTCGTCGCGATAGCGCGCGATGAAGTCAATGAGCTGCTGACAGGTCATGTAGCGCCAGTTCCTGAACGCGCTCTCGGGCGGGGGGCATGGGCGCCACTTCACAATACACCTTGATTGCATCTTTCGCCTTCGTCAGCGTGTCGAGCAGCTGCTCGTAGTTCCCGAGGCCCTTGATCGGATGGGTCAGCAGCTGGCCCAGCCAGCCCGCGTATTCGGCTTCGGCCGACGCCATGTCCTGCACGCCGCGCTCGAAGTACTCACGGTTCGCGTTCACGGTTCCGACCATCACTTTGTTCCCGAGCACGAAGTCGAGGTTGATCATGTCGGACGGCACTTCGACGCGTCGATCGCCGCCGGTGACGCTCGAGAGCACGAGCACACCGTTCTTGCCGAGCGCCTGCATCGCCTCGAACACGATCGGCGAATAGCCGGTGGCCTCGAAGATCAGATCGAACGGGCCGTACTGGGCCGCGCCATCCACGACCGAGGTCGCCTTCGTCGAGAGATACCGTGCGTCGAGTTCCTGAAGAAGGTCGGAGTTGCGATATGGCGCCGGCCGCTGGCCAAACACGGTGACCTCGAGGCCGCGCAGGCGCAACACGAGCGCCGCGAGCAGGCCGATCGTCCCGGCACCAGTCACCGCGGCCCGCTTCGGCCGCCACACGCGCAGCCGGCGTTGAATCTCATACGCCTGCGTGATGCCTTTCTCGACGACCGTCATCGGCTCGAGCAACACACCGACTTCGCGCAGTCCCTGTGGCACCTTGACGATGAAGTCGGCATCGTCGACGTAGTACTCGGTCAGGTAGCCGTGACGCAGGTTGATCCCGCGCTCGAAGTAGACATCGTCGGTCGTCATGTCCGACGTGCCGATGCGGTCGTAGATGCTGCCGCCGGGGCGTCGCACGGTCGCGACGACGAAGTCGCCCGGTTTGAGCTCGGTGACCTTCGGGCCGACCGCTTCGACCTGGCCGAAGCCTTCGTGGCCAATGACCAGGAAGTCGTAGCCGGGCGGCGCGGCGCCGTATTCGGCGGCATTGATCTCCTTGTCGGTGCCGTCGACGCCGACGCGCAGCACGCGCACGAGCACGCCGCGTCCGTTCGGGATGCTGTCGAGTGACGGCTTCTCGAGCTCCTCGAGATGCAGCGTCTTGGGACGACCTGGGAATACCGCGAGGGCTTTCATCATGTGCTCCGATGTTAAGCAGGTTCGAGCTGGAGGTCCGGGTCTTCCTGGGCCGCCTGAAGGCGGCCCCTGCGGTGATCTTCCTCCCCGCTCTGCTGCAAGAGCTTCGCGACCAGGCCAGTCCACCCGGTTTGATGGCTGGCGCCAACGCCGCGGCCGTTGTCGCCGTGGAAATACTCGTAAAACAGGATCAGGTCACGCCAGTGCGGATCGCGCTGGAACCGTTCGTTCTCGCCGTGGACGGGACGCCGCCCGTGCTCATCCCGCATGAAGACGTGCGTCAGGCGGCGCGAGATCTCGGCAGCGACGTCAGCCAGTGTCATCCAGTGTCCGGAGCCGGTCGGACACTCCACCTTGAAGTCGGGGCCGAAGTAGTGATGGAAGCGCTGCAGCGACTCGACAATCAGGAAGTTCACTGGGAACCAGATGGGTCCGCGCCAATTCGAGTTGCCGCCGAACAGGCTGGTGGTCGATTCACCCGGCTGGTAGTCGACGCTGTGGAGGCTGCCGTCGAGCGCGATCGCGTACGGACGATCCTGATGGACCCGCGACAACGCGCGGATGCCGTACGGCGACAGGAACTCGCGCTCATCGAGCATCACCTGGAGGACGCGGCGCAGCTGATCCGGCGTCACGATCGACAAGAGTCGCCGTTCGGCGTGTCCGCGGGTGCGCATGCACGCCACGTTTTTCGTCAGGTCCGGCCGGTGATCGATGAACCACTCGAGTCGCCGGGCGAATCCGGGGAGCTTCGCGATCACCTCGGGCTCGAGCGTTTCCACGGCGAACAGCGGAATCAGGCCAACCATCGAGCGGGCTCGCAGCGCGAAATGCTCGCCGTTTCCGAGGTGCAGCACATCGTAGTAGAAGCCGTCGGCGTCGTCCCACAGCGAGATGCCGTCGCGGCCGAGGTTGTTCATCGCCCCAGCGATGTAGAGGAAGTGCTCCCAGAACTTGCTCGCCACGTCCTCGTACGTCGGGTCCTCACGCGCCAGCTCCATCGCGATCGCCAGCATGTTGAGGGTGTACATCCCCATCCAGCTCGTGCCATCCGACTGCTCGAGATGCCCTCCACTCGGAAGCGGCGCGCTGCGATCGAAGCACCCGATGTTGTCGAGGCCGAGAAAGCCACCCTGGAAGATGTTCATGCCCTCGGCGTCCTTGCGGTTGACCCACCAGGTGAAGTTCAACAGCAGCTTGTGGAATACGCGCTCGAGGAACTGCCGGTCACCGACGCCGCGCCGGCGCTTCTCGATCTTGTAGACGCGCCACGCCGCCCAGGCGTGCACCGGCGGATTCACATCGCCGAACGCCCACTCGTACGCCGGCAGCTGTCCGTTGGGATGCATGTACCACTCGCGCAGCAGCAGGAGCAGCTGCTCCTTGGCGAACTCGGAGTCGACGAGCGCGAGCGGCACGCAGTGAAACGCGAGATCCCAGGCGGCGTACCACGGGTATTCCCACTTGTCCGGCATCGAGATGACGTCGGCGTTATAGAGCTGCGGCCACTGTGAGTTGCGGCCGTAGCGACGTCCCTCGGGTGGTGGCGGCTGCGTTGGATCGCCCTTCAACCAGTCGGCGACGACGTAGTGGTAGAACTGCTTGGACCAGAGCAAGCCGCCGAACGCCTGCCGCATGACATTGCGCGCATCGTCTGACGCGCCGGCAGGAATGACCGTGTTGTAGAAGTCGTCAGTCTCGCGCAGCCGCGCCGCGAACACCTCGTCGAAATCCGCGCCCACGGGTGTCCGGTCGTCGGCCTGGTCGGGGGTCAACCGGAGGCGAATGACCATCGCTGTTCCAGGTGCCACGGTGGCGCGATAGTGACACGCCGCTTTGGTGCCCGTGTGTATCGGGTTCACCGTGCCCTCGGCACCATTCACGACGAAGTCGTTGATGCCATCCTTCACGAACGGCGAACTGTTCTCGACGCCGAACAAACGGCGGGCGTTCGTCTCGTTCTCGGTGAAGAGCAGAGCGGGCGCACCGTCGGCGCGCAGCGTTCGGCGTCCCGCGTCCGGATGCTCGAGCGCGATCGCGGCACGATCGCCATCGAGCTTCCGTAGCACGGGACGCTCGGCGTCCTGCGACCACGACCACGTGTTGCGGAACCAGATCGTCGGCAGCAGATGCAGCGGCGCCGAGACGGCGCCGCGATTGACCGCCGTGATCTTGATCAGGATGTCTTCGCTGCTCGCCTTGGCGTACTCGACGAACACGTCGAAGTAGCGGTTGTCGTCGAAGACGCCCGTGTCGGCGAGCTCGAATTCCGGATCCTGCTTGCCTCGGCCGCGATTGACCTCGACGAGCTGCCCGTAGGGAAAGGCCCGCTGCGGGTACTTGTAGAGGTACTTCATGTACGAGTGCGTCGGCGTGCTGTCGAGATAGAAGTAGTACTCCTTCACGTCCTCGCCGTGATTGCCCTCGTTGCCGGTCAGGCCGAACAGACGCTCCTTCAGAATCGGGTCCTGTTCGTTCCACAGCGCCAGCGCGAAGCACACCGTCTGCTTCCGATCGCTGATGCCCGCGATGCCGTCCTCGTTCCAGCGATACGCCCGCGAGCGAGCCTGATCGTGCGAGAAGTACTCCCACGCGGTGCCGTTGGCGCTGTAATCCTCGCGCACGGTTCCCCAGGCGCGTTCGCTGAGATAGGGCCCCCAGCGTTTCCAGTGGACGCGTCGCGCGCGCGACTCTTCGAGACGTCGTTCTTCGGCCGTCATGGCTGGACCACCTTTACGGCATGTGCATCCGGGTCGCGCACGAGCACTGCCCTGCGCACGCGCGCATCGCTCTTGAACGTGGCGACCGAGGGCGAGACCAGCAGCACCCGGCCAGCCAGGAGTCGGTCGAATGCTCGTTGGGTGTCGGTCGTGGTCACGGTCGTTTCCCAGTGTGCGAGGTCATTGCTTTGGATGCCGATTGCCGCCCGGCCGTTACGCGGCGTCACGTATTCCAGGAACTCGATCCCAGGTCCGGCGGACGCCCGCAGGCCCGTGATGTGCAGCCGCGCTCCGAACACGTTATTGAGACGCTCCTGCTCTGGACCGTAGTTGGTGCTCTCCCCGGCGACGCGTAAGCCCAGCAGGTCGCGATAGAAGGCGAGGCTGACCTCGGTGTCGTTCACGACGATCGCGGTGTGGTCGATCCCGAGGAACAGGCGGGACGACGACTGCCACTTCGGGTCGCCCTTGCCCTTTGGGAACTGGAGAATCTCGAGCGGATGGCCGTCGGGGTCCTTGAAGTAGAACGCCTTGACCCCCCCGGCATTGGGATTCCAATCGGGCAGCCGTTGTGGTTCCGGCGACGCGTGCGTGACGTGATGCTGCCGCAGCCGTGCGTACGCCGCATCCATGTCCGACACGATGATCGCGACGTGCTGGAACCACCGATCGTTGCTGCGCGAGTCGTCCGGGATCGGCCGCCCGCGTGGCGCGAGGTACTCCGCCAGCTCGATCTGCTCGTTGCCAAGACGCAGACGGACGACGCGCATCCGCGCGCCGAACACCCCCTGAAGCTGCTCGTACTCCTGCCCTGCGAGCTCCACGTCCGAGACTTTCTCGAACGTCAGCACGTTGGTGAAGAATGCGACCGAACGATCCATGTCCGACACGGTCATGCCAACCGCATCGACCGTTTCCACGAGCGCCGGCGTCGCCCCTCGTAGAGCGGCGGCTCCAGCCGCCGCGATCAGGACAAGGACGCAAACGATCAGTCGACCCAGCCCGCGCATATCACCCGATCCTTTCTGCGATGTGATCGCCGACGCGCAGCGCATTCGCCATGATCGTGAGCGCTGGGTTCACGGCCCCGCTCGATGGGAAGAAGCTGCCGTCGACGACATAGAGGTTGTCCACGTCATGTGCTTTGCACATCGGGTCGAGCGCAGACGTCTTCGGGTCGCGGCCAAACCGAATCGTGCCGTTCTGATGCGCCACACCGGCGAGCGGAATCCGCTGGCCGATGAACAGGCTTCGTGAGAAGAGCCCTTGATGGCAACGATGGCCGTGCTCGTGACACGCGGTCTGCTGCTGCAGCAGCTGCTCGAGCTTGGCGATGAGCCGCGTGTGGCCCGCCTCGTTGTTCGGTGTGTAGCGAAGCTCGATATTGCCTTCGCGATCGAGCGTCACGCGGTTGTCGGGATCTGGCAAATCCTCCGAAGTGAGCCAGAAGTCGAGGGAGTGCTTCGCCATCAGATCCAGCGTGAAACCCGGCGTCAGCGGTGGTGCGCCTGCCGACAGCGCGGCGGCGTCGAGCTTGCCCACGAACGAGATGTGCCCCATCGGATGGTGGAAATCCTCGGAGCCGAAGTAGAAGTCGTTGATGCCGAGCGTCTTCTGGAAGATCGTCGGGTTCGGACACTTCGAGACGGCCATCAGCACCGAGTTGATGTGGCCCATGTAGTGGCGGCCGACGACGTCGGAGCAGTTGGCGAGGCCGCGCGGATGCTTGCCGCTGTGCGATCGCAACAGCAGCGCGGCCGAATTGATCGCGCCGCACGACACGACGACGATACCGGCCGTGTAGGTCTCCTCGTCTCGTGCGCCGTGCCCGTTCGAGGGGGTCACTCCGTTGGCCGCGCGCCGCACTCGGACGGTCGAGACTTCGCGGCCGCTGACCGTCGTGTCGAGCCGCGTTACGAAGGCGTTGGTCAGCAGCGTGACATTCGGATAACGCAGCGACGGGTCGACGCAGATCACCTGTGCGTCCGACTTGGCATGCACCAGACAGGGGTAGCCGTCGCACGTGTCGCAACGGATGCAGCGGCTCTCGCTCGGCTTCTTCTCGTCGAGACGGATGCCGAGCGGGACGTGGAACGGCTTCAGCCCCTGACGCGCGAAATCGTCGGCCAGCGCCTGTATCCGCGGCTCGTGACTGACTGCCGGAAACGGATAGTCAGCGCCTGCGGGCGGGTCCGTCGGATCCTCGCCGCGCTGCCCGTGCACTTCGTACAAGCGCTCGGCTTGCGCGTAGTACGGCTCGAGATCGCCGTACGAAATCGGCCACGCCGGTGAGGTCCCGCCGTGATGCGCGATCTGCTCGAAGTCACGCTCGCGCAGACGAAAGAGGGCAGCGCCATAAAACTTGGTGTTGCCGCCGACGTAGTAGTTCGTGTGCGGGTGGAGCGCCTTCCCGTCCTTGTCGCGCCACACTTCCTTGGTGTGATACCGCGCCGAGACGTTGACCGCGTGCGAGTCCCAGTTCGCTTTCTCGCGAGGCACGTAGTCGCCCCGCTCGAGCACGAGAATGCGCTTGCCGGTCGGCGCGAGCCGATGCAGCAGCGTCCCGCCGCCCGCTCCGGTCCCGATGATGATGACGTCGTAGTGATTGTTTGACATGACACACTCGCGCAAGTGAACTTTGTACCCAAGTCGTTCTGAGCCGAGTAGCGCGTCGGTCCTTTGGCCTTGGTGCTTGGTTCTTCGTCCGTTCTTGGTCCCTGGTCCGTCCTTGGTCCCTGGTCCCGAGTCCGTCGTGAATCGAGCCAAACGCGGACTATGGACAAAGGACCAAGGGACGGACCAAGAACAAAGCACCAAGGCCCAAGGACGGCCGAGACATTGAGAGCCGCTCTAGGCCGCGCTTCCGCCTTCCTTACTGCCTGTTCCCTGAGACAGCCCTTGCCCCTTGCCCCGTATCCCCTTGCCCCCTTCTTGGTTACAGAAGATGCACGGCCCCTCGTCGTGATGGAGCTTCGCGCATCGAATCGACGCATGCCCGCGCACACGGACGACGAGCTCCGCCGCCGTCAGCATTCCGAGTGGCGGCGCGACGAAGTAGATCCAGAGCCCGCGCCACACACCGCCCACGAGATCGGGACCGAACGTGCGCGCCGGGTTCATGCTCATGCCCGAGAGCGGCGCTTCGACGGTGATGTAGCTGGCGACGAGGCACGCAGCGAGCACACCGGTGAATCCCGAGGTTGCGGCGTGGTTGGATGCCGTCAACACCACGAGCATCAGCAAAAACGAGATGACGGTTTCCGCCACGAACGCGACCGCCGTCCCTGGCTGGCCGGGCAGCGTCGCGACGTAGTTCACGGCGGGATCGGCGATCCACTCGCGCAGTACGAGTGCCGCGAGGGCGACGCCGATAATCCCGCCCGCGAATTGCGCCGCCGCATACCAACCGGCGTCTTGCCGCGAGATCTTTCCGAGCCGCAGGAACGTCAGCGTGACCGATGGATTGAGATGCGCGCCGGACCGTCGCCCCCACGGCGAGTAGACCAGCGCAGCGGAGGTGAGCCCCATCGCGAGTCCCATCAGCGCGCGCCGAAC
>DASRJR010000394.1:0-2527 GCA_035649395.1 Vicinamibacterales bacterium | reverse complement strand
AGTCCGAGTCGAACGCGACCACGAAGTCCTGGTCGTCGATGCCGTAGCTGTTGCTCGTGTTGAGGCGGACGCCCTTGAACGGGGCGGAGGCGGCGATATGCTCGTCCATCATCCCCTGCCGCGCGTGGGGCGAGAGGCGGTACCACGCCCGCGTCTTGGTGAAGGGATATACGAACAGGTATTTGCCTTCCCCCGGTAGCAGCTCGATGCCATCTCCAGCGCCCTTCATCTTGTTGACGTAAGGCGACCGGCGCTGCAACGAGAGGTAGCTGTACACCTGCGACAGATAGGCGCCCAGCGGCGACCGCCTGATTGCCGCTTCCATCGATTGAAAGCACAGCGGGTCGAACGCGATCCGCCAGAGCATGAAGTCGACGTCCGCGCGCAGGCCCACGAGTGAGTACGTGCGGAGGATCACCTCGTCCAAACACTCCCACTTCCGCACCAGATCGATGAAGGCGGCCGCCGCCATTCGCTGCTCGTCGACGGGGAGCCGCCGGAACAGCGGGTCGAGTCGGTAGAACGAATAATTCAGGAACTGGCGGCGTTGCCTGTCCGGGCTCTTGCTCGTGACGATCCCGGTGGGGTCGAGGTCGACGGAGGGGCCACGGCGGGGCGCTGGGCCGCTGCCCTCGGGAGAATGCTCCATGCTCATACCTGTGTAGATGACTCCTACCACGGATTGTCGAGCGCGTGAAGCCCCGTTGCCGACTCGGCCCGCGCGATCAGGACACGTCCAAAAGCACCTTCAACACCGGCTTCGTTTGTGCGCGAGCAAGCGCATCAATGCCACGCGACAACGTGAATCGATCGCTGATCAGCGGCTGCACCTGGACGTGACCGCGTTCGAGCGCCAGCAGCGCCTGATCGAACGGGCCGCAACGCGACCCGACGAGTGTCACTTCATCGATCACAAACGGCGCCCACGCCATCGTTTGCACACCCGCCACCGTCGTCTTGAGCACGATCGTGCCGCGAGGCCGCACCAGCTTGAGCGCGGTCGGAAGTCCCGTCTCCGACCCGGTGCAGTCGACGACGATATCCGCAGAACGCTCGTCGAGCGGATCAGAGAGCCGCGCCGTGTCTATGCCCATCGACAACAGCAGCGCCAGCTTCTCGTCATGCTTCCCGACCACGAGGACCCGGCGCGACAGCCGCGCCAGCACCTGCGCGCAGAGATTCCCGAGACGACCATCGCCAAGCACGACGACGCGGTCGTCGGGCCGCACCGTCACCTGCATCGCGATCTGGCACGCCGCGGCGACGGGCTCGGTGAACACCGCAATGTCGTCGGATAACGCATCCGGCACGAGATGCAGGTTTCGCTGCGGGACGGCAATCAGATCCGCGAAGGCGCCATCGTGGCCCAGGATGCCCAGCACCGTCCGGTGCGGACAGTGTGTGTGTAGCCCCCGGCGGCAGGTCTCGCAGCGCCAGCACGCACAGTTGATTTCTCCGACGACGCGACGTCCGCCAAAGGGACCGGATTCGGCGACGCCCACGAACTCGTGTCCAAGGACGCCGCGAAACCCCATGTAGCCCTTGATCAGTTGCAGGTCGGTCTCGCAGACGCCGGCGCGCACGACGCGCACCAGAACCTCTCCCTCAGCAGGCGTGGGCGACGGCCGGTCGTCGCGAACCTCGACGTGGTCGTTCAGAACGATGGCACGCATCGGAGCTGAATTCCGAACTTGATCCTAGTGTGCACCCTCACGCGGAGCCTCGGACGCCGCACCAGTCGTACGCGGCGGCGGCGCTGGCACGCCGTAGCCCGAGCCGCCCGCGCCACCGGGATAGGTCTTCAAACCACGCGACAGCACGTCGGTCATCGTCAACCCGAGCAGGATGGCCAGAAAAAAGAACGCGGTGCCCACGAACAGCTTGGTCAGGCGGCTGCTGTACTTCGCGTGCATGAAGAACAGAATGACGAGCGTCGCCTTGGTGATGGCGATGCCGATCGCCACCGGGAAGTTGAACGACCCGAGGTTGACGAACGCGACGGCAACGGTGATGGCCGTCCCGACCATCAACGCGGCGAAGATGGCGTAGTAGGTGCTCTTGGGTGAAATGTGTCCAGCCATGGCTGTTACGCGAAGTGGTGGGCCCGATCCACCAAGTACAGCAGCGGGAACAGGAAGATCCAGACGATATCGACGAAGTGCCAATAGAGCCCGGTGATCTCGACCGGTGTGTACCACTCCGGCGAAAACCGCCTCTTGTAAGCCATCCAGCAGATCACCGCCATGATGCCGAAGCCGATCACCATGTGGGTGGCGTGGAGCCCTGTCATCAGGAAGTACAGGGAGAAATAGATCTGTGCAGGCCCCGCGTTCGGGCCCGGAAACATGAAGTCAGGGCCCGGCACGTGGTGGTGTTCGAATTTCTCTGCGTACTCGAAGTATTTAACGACGAGGAAGGTCAGTCCGAGCGCCATCGTCATGAGCAGCCACGCGACAGTTGCGCGCCGCAAGCCGGTCTGGGCCGCGCGGACCGCGAGCGCCATCGTCAGACTGCTGCCGATGAGCAC
>DASRJR010000393.1:0-4131 GCA_035649395.1 Vicinamibacterales bacterium | reverse complement strand
GCCGGTCCGCGAATCGAACGCGCGGAAACGCCGGTCGCGTGTGGCGCCGATGAAGACGAGTCCGCCTGCCGTCACGATCGGACCGCCGTAACCCGGCGAGCCGACATTCTTCCTGCCTTCGGGCATGCCGTCGTTCACACCAAGCGGCACGCGCCACGCGAACTCGCCGGTCGCAGCATTCACCGCCATCAGGCTCGCCCATGGGGGACGGTAGCAGGGAAGGTTGCCGAGCGATCGTCCGTCGGCATCGCGCGCCTCGGCGCTGAGCGGGCCGCCGCTCTGATGCACGTACGGGAACTCGGTGGCCTTCGTCTTCTCGTTGTAGCGAGGATTCGGCGCAATCCACCCCGTCGTCGGCTCGTCCTTCGAGTTCACGAAGATGTAGCCGAGCTCGGGATCGGTGGCGGTGCCGCCCCAATTGACGCCGCCCGTGACGCCGGGGAAGAGCACGGTCGGCGGTGCTCCGCTCGGCCGGTAGTTCCACGGCGTATACGGGCCGTCATTGCGGAACTGCATCTTGTCCCATAACGCGCGGCACGCCTCGGCATGCGCCGGTGTGGTGTCTTCGGCGGTGACGAGATCGCTGCGCGTCATGCTGACTCTGGCGAGCGGCCCGGGCTTCTTCGGGATCGGTTGCGTCGCCGGATACCACTCGCCGGGCACGTCCGCCTTGGCCTGCGGACGTTCGTCGACGCCGTAGATCGGCGTGCCGTTCTCGCGATTGAGGATGAACATCCAGCCGGATTTCCCGACCTGCGCCAGCGCGGGAATCGTCTTGCCGTCTTTCTTGATGTCGATCAGACCGGGCGCGGGCGGGAGGTTGTAGTCCCACAGCTCGTGGCGGATGTTCTGGAAGTGCCACTTCAATCTGCCCGTTTGCGCGTCGAGGGCGACGGTGGTGTTGCTGAACAGATTGTTGCCGGCGCGATCGCCGCCGTAATAGTTCATGCCGGGACCGCTGATCGGCATGTAGACGAGACCGCGCTGCTCGTCGACGGTCAGCGTGAACGACCACACGTTGTTTCCCGTGCGACCTTTCCAGCTGTCTTTCGCCCAGGTCTCGTGGCCGACTTCGCCAGGCAGCGGAATCGTGTGGAAGTCCCAGATCTTCTTGCCCGTGCGCGCGTCGTAGGCGTGGACGTCGCCCTTCTCGCCCATCGCGCGTTCGAGGTGCAGGCCGATGTGCCGCTCACCGGGTCCGAAGAAATTCGATCCCATCAGGATGACGTTCCGGTAGATCGCGGGCACTCCGCTGTACGCGATCTCCAGATCGATCTGACCGCCGTCCCCGAACGTGGTGTCGAGCGCGCCGGTATCGGCGCGAAGGGCCATCAGCTTCTTGAGGCTGGTGAAGAAGATTCGAGGAGGCAGGCGCGCATCGCCCGGCCAGTACGCGACGCCGCGAAACGAGGCGAGCCCTTCGGGCAGCTCGTGCCGCCAGATCTCCTTCCCGGTCTCCGGCTCGAGCGCGACGACACGATGGCCCGAGGGCAAATACATCACGCCGTTGACGACAATGGGTGTGACCTCTTGAAAGATTTCGAACGAGCTCGCGGCCTTGTCGACAGCCGGAACCGACCGGCCAGGTTCAGGGCGTAGTCGATACGACCACGCCTCGACCAGCATCGAGACGTTCTTCGTGTTGATTTGAGTGAGAGGGGAGTAACGGGTGCCGGCGAGATCGCGATTGTAGGTGGGCCAGCCTTCGCTCGCTGCGCGAGCTTCCACCTTCGCGCTTTGCGCTGCGGCGGACAGGTCGGCGCGACCGGCCTGTCGGCTTGGTCCGTCCGCTTGGCGAGCCGCGGGAAGTCGGGTGCCAACGTGCACAACGAGCGCGACCACGACGCCGAGGATCACACCGAGTCTGATGCGCATGCTCTCCTCAATTCAGTCGCATCACGCGTGTCGCCAGAGTCTAGATCGATTGTTACGTCAGTGGACCTTCGATCGCCTAGAACGCGACCAGGTACGTCAGCTTCGCGATCACCGCACGATTGAGCAGCGTGCCGCTGCGCTCATCCCGGCGGTCGTTGTAGACGAGAAAGAAGTCGCTGAGCGGGCGGTGGATGATGTTGAAGCGGAGATTCGACGTCCACTGCCGCGTGTCGCTGTTGTACTGGACCAGCGCGTTGAAGAACACGCTGGTCGTGAAGTTGTAGTTCACACGCGTCGTCAGCAGCTTCGAGACGAATGCGCCGTCGGGGACCGAGACGTCGTTGATTTGCAGGCCGACCGAGGCATTGAAGTTCTCGTTGAGTCGGAGTGTGGGAGAGAGCGTATACGCGCGGCGGTAGCCGTCGTAGAAGGGCCCGATTGCATAGCGGCTGTTCAGCGACAGCCGCGCCGCGGCGTTGGTGTTCCAGAAGATGAAGTACTCGTTGAACTCGTAGCGGCCCGGCTCCACCCACACGTCACGCGCGGTGTTGAGCCGGAACCGTTCGGTCACGACTTCGACGTTGGGATTCACGCCGATTTCCATGTTCGAGCTGTCCTGGAACGTGATCGGAAAGTGGAAATCGAGGTAACGGGACTCCACCGCCCCGCCGTCCTGTCGGTGAAATGCGTCGAACTGCGCGTGCGGCCTGATCTCGCGAATCAAACCTGACACGGTGAGAGGGCGGAAGCGGCGGGCGATGAAGGCGAAGTAGTTGTTCACACCGCGACGCGGCACGAACCCCAGCTCGTTCTCGAAGTGCTGCCCGACGCCTTCGAACGCCGATTGGAGCTGCCACACCCGGCCGGCGTAGTTGAAACCGGCGCGCGACGCGTATTCATTGCCGCCAGAGTCGCTGTCGGGCGCGCTCGCTGGAGGCGAGAACGATCTCGCGGCGTAGCCGTTGACGTTCAGATACGAACCGAAGCGGAAGTTCGCGTCGAAGCCGCCGACACGGTTGTAGGCCGGGCCGCGGGGCTCGCGCGCCAGCAGGATGGCGCCGACATCCGAGTTGGCGAGTACGTCGCGGCGCACGCGCAGCGCGGTGATGTTGGTCCGCGGCTCGCCGGAAGACGCGTCCTGTTGGACGTTGAGCGCGCCAATCGAGTAGGCACCCTGCCGACCCGTCAATCGTGTCCCGGCGACGATCGGAATCGCCTCGTCGTTTTCCGACAGGCCGATGCGGCGGCTGAAGAACATTCGCAGATCGGCCGTTTGTCGGCCGCCCCCGCCTCCGCCTCCGCCCCCTCCGCCACCGCCGGCGGCAAATCCTGTCACGCCGGAGCCGAACTGAAAGATGCCGGAATTCTCGAGGAAGAAGTCGCGCTTTTCAGGAAAGAACAGACTGAATCGAGTCAGGTTGATCTGCTGCTCGTCGGCCTCGACCTGCGAGAAGTCGGTGTTGACGGTGAAGTCCCAGACCAGCCCGCTGGTGATGCCGTACTTCACGTCGACGCCGGCGTCGACGTCGCCGGTCGTCGCGCCGAGTCCGATCGTGTTGGTGCTGCCCGCCGCGTACGGCTTGACCCGCAGGTTCCGTCCGCGTCGCAGCCCGCGCAGTCCCTCGATGCCGCCGGCGAGCGAGACGCGCTCGATGTCGTAGATGCGCGGCAGCGGTGCCCAGTAACTGTCCTCGTTCAACCGCCGCACCTTTCGCTCGAAGTTGACACCCCAGCTCTGAACGTCATCGCTGGCGAATCTCAGGGTGCGAAACGGAATTCTGATCTCCGCATACCACCCGGTCTCCGCGATGCGCGCCTGAACGTCCCAGACCGCGTCCCAATCCGCGTTGTTCTCGCGCCCTTCGTTCGACATCTGCGCGTCCCACTTCGCGCCCGCTGGATTGGTCGCGAACTGATACCCGTTTCGCTCGTCGTGGAAGGTATCCAGAATGATGCGGAACGCGTCGTTGTTGCCGGTGTTGAAATCCTCCTTCAGGTCATTGACGATGATCCGCGACGGCTCCTCGTCTCGCGCAAATACGGCGAAGTACAACGCCTCATCGTCATAGAGCACGCGAACTTCGGTGTCGTACGTCGCGGGCATGCCTTCCCGCGGTTCGTTCTGGATGAAGCCGGACGCGACGGGTGCATCGCTCCACGACGCTTCGTCGAATGTGCCATCGACGACGATGGGACCGGCGGTCCGGACGGCGGGCAGCCGCCGCTGCAGACGTGCAGCGGCATAGTCGATGGGCG
>DASRJR010000392.1:0-2891 GCA_035649395.1 Vicinamibacterales bacterium | reverse complement strand
GAGCAGCCGGTCGTCGTCATCGAACGGGTGTCGCTGGCCTTCGACGACAAGGTGGTGTTGAAGGACGTGAGCTTCGAGCTGCTGCCTGGGCATACCAAGCTCATTCTCGGTGCGAGCGGGTCGGGAAAATCGACCATCCTCAAGCTGATTCTGGGGTTCCTCAAGCCGGACAGCGGCGCCATCTGGGTGAACGGGCACCGCGTCGACACGATGACGGAGGACGACCTGATGGCCGTGCGCGCCGGTATCGGCATGGTGTTTCAGGAGAGCGCGCTGTTCGATTCGATCACGGTCGGCGAGAACGTCGGCTACAAGCTCTACGAGGAAATCCGCATGCCGTTCGAGCAGGCGACGGCCCGAGTCGAACAGGTGCTCGGGTTCATCGGGCTGCACGCGTATCTGACTCGCATGCCGTCGGAGCTCTCGGGTGGGCAACGGCGACGAGTGGCCATCGCGCGCGCGATTGCCGCTAAGCCCGGGCTGATCCTGTACGACGAAGCGACGACCGGACTCGATCCGATCACGGCGATGACGGTCGATGAAGAGATGGTCAAGCTGCGCGATCTGGAAGGCGTGTCGTCGATCATCGTCACGCACCAGCTGCGTGATGCGTTCTTTGTCGCGACCCACGAGGCGGTCCGCGACGGCTCGCGGGTGCGGATCACGCCGGCCGACCCGGTCAAGTCGGAAGAGGCCGAGTTCGTGATGCTGCGCGAAGGCCTGGTCGCCTTCGAGGGGACCGCAAGCGAGCTGCGCGGCTCGAAGGACCCCTACATCAGGAGTTTTCTCTCTTAGCGACTGAGGTGGATCATGCCGCGTACACGTTCGTTGGCCTGGGCGGAGTTGAAGATCGGGCTCGTGTCGATCTTCGCGATCGTGATGGCCAGCCTGTTGATCTTCTTTCTCACCGCGCCGACGGGATTCTTCTGGCAGCGCTACTCGATCAAGACGGTCATCGCCAACAGTGCGGGTATTCGTGAAGGTGCGCCCGTCCGTCTCGCGGGCGTCGTGGTCGGGTCGGTGACGGCGCTCGATTTCATCGGCGACCGGGTCGAAGTCACGATGGTGGTGGGCAAGGACAATCAGCCACGGATCACCGATAGCTCGCTGGCATCCGTCGGCTCGGTCTCGCTGCTCGGTGATTCGGCGATCGACATCAGCTCGGCGAGCGGAGGCACGCCGGTGCCCGAATGGGGATATGTTCGGTCGGCGCCGTCGACGGGCTCGCTGGGCGATGTGACGCAGCGGGCAGGCGCGACGCTCGAAGAGATGACGGGGTTGCTCGAGGACGTGCGGGCCGGCCGGGGCACCCTGGGACGTCTCGTGACCGACGAAGCCCTGTATCAGGAGATGACTCGACTGGTAGCGGCGGCAGAAGAGGTAGCCGCCAACATCAACCGAGGACGCGGCACCCTGGGCCGACTGGCGAGCAATCCCGCCGCGGCGCGCTCGCTGGAAGCCTCGCTCGAGGATCTGCAGGCGATGACCGCCCGGATCCGGGCCGGCGAGGGCAGTCTTGGC
Organism: Vicinamibacterales bacterium; assembly: GCA_035649395.1. Lineage (GTDB taxonomy): Bacteria > Acidobacteriota > Vicinamibacteria > Vicinamibacterales > UBA2999 > Gp6-AA40. Next base: position 1,370 of record DASRJR010000392.1, on the reverse strand, counting down.
AAGTTGTTGCAGGACGATGCCCTGGCACGGTCGCTGACGTCGATGACATCGAACCTCGATAGCGTCACTGCCCGTATCAACAAGGGAGAGGGGACGGCGGGAAAGCTGGTCACGGACGACCAGCTGTATACCCGGCTCAACTCGATGGCCGATCGCCTCGACCGTGTGATGGCGACGCTGCAGAAAGGCGACGGAACGGCAGGACAATTGCTACACGACAAGCAATTGTATGAGAACATGAACGGAACGATGATGGAGATCAGAACGCTGGTCGCCAACATCAACAAGGATCCGAAGAAGTATTTGAACGTGAAAATGAGTTTGTTCTAGGGATCTTCGGGAGGGGGACCCATGGCACACAATCAGGGCATTGGTGCGTCGGGTGTATTGCTCGCGTTCATGGTTGGGGCGACGGTCGGCGCCGCGGTGGCGCTGTTGTTTGCACCGGCGACGGGCGACGAGACTCGTGAATACCTGGGCCGCCGGGCGCGTGAGGGCCGTGACCGCATCAACGACGCGGCGCGACAGGGTCGGGAGATCGTCAACCGTCAGCGCGACAACCTGACGACGGCGTTCGATCGCGCGCGCGAGCAGTTCAACGCGGCGACGCGCGAGGCGGCGGGGCCTGAGGCGTGAGCGATCTTTTCCTCGGGCTGATTGCCGCCGGCGTCCTGTTGATGGCGGTGGCCCAGGTCACAGCGGTGATCATGGCCATCCGCGCCAACAGACGGATGGGTGAGGCTTTGAATCGGCTCGAGGAAAGCGTGCAGCCGATCGTCAGCAACGTCCACCAGATCTCCAGCAACGTGCAGCAGATCTCGGAGGACGCCAAGCGGGCGACGGCCATCGCGACCGCGCAGGTCGAACGTGCCGAGCGGATGATGGACGATGTCTCGCACAAGATCGACGAAACGGTGTCGATGGTGCAGAACTCGATCCTGAGGCCCGCTCGCAACGGCATGGCGGTGTTCGAAGGGGTCAAGGCGGCATTGGGCGCCTTCTTCGGCGGCGGCGATCGTCATCGACGCCGCGCGCCGGGACCCGCAGCGGTCGAAGACGACGCCTCGTTCATCGGCTGATTCGATCGGACCCTCCGACCGTCCGTACAGGATTGGTCTGCGCGAACGCGATCCTGATTACCACTCAAAAGTCAAGAAATGCCGGCGCCCGAGGACGCGGCCCATTCACACGTACGTGCATTGACGCGACCGTCGTCGAGTGATACAACGGCGTTCTCATCACGCGCACGCACTCACGAGAAGCCCTCGTCACCGGCGCCTCGGCGCTATTTGTGCGAGGCAACAAAAAGGGCAGCCTTCGGGCTGCCCTTTTTGCGTTCGTTGACGAGAACCTGAGGATCGACGCGAGCA
>DASRJR010000391.1:0-8184 GCA_035649395.1 Vicinamibacterales bacterium | reverse complement strand
GTGTTCGCGAGCGGTCCGAGCTCGGCGGCGACGCCGCGTGCGATCGCAGCGGTTTCGCTGCCGGCCTGGAAGCAGGTGAAGTCGGGACGATCGCGCCAGGCGATCGGGCCGCACAGGCGAATGCCGGCTTTCAGCGTCGCGTCATGGACGATGTTGATGGCGCGCTCGTAGTCGGGCGTACCCTGTCTGAAGCCGGAGAAGTTGCCCAGGTCGCCGCTGGCGGCAAAGAGCGCCGAGACGCCCGGCACTTTGGCGATCGCCTCGGCGTTCTTCAGGCCTTCGAGCGTCTCGATCATCAGCACGAGCACGATGTTGTCGTTGATCGTGTTGCGATAACCACCCGGCACCCCGCCCCACATGCTGGCGTCGAAGGCCTGGCCGCCGCCGTTGCTGCGCCGGCCGAGAGGTGGGAAGTAGGTCCAGTTGCGCGCTTCAATGGCTTCCTCCACTGTGTCGACCGTCGGCACCACCACCACGAGCGCGCCGGCGTCCACGGCGTGCTGGATCTCGCGTTCGTCCGCGTAGGCGACACGCACGCCCGGCACGGCCTTGGCCTGGGGACAGGTGCGCCACATCTTGGAAGCGGTTTCCCAATCGCGCTGATCGTGCTGCATCTCGGTCCAGATAAAGTCGTAGCCGGCGTTGGCCATCGCGCAGTAGGTCGCCGGGTCGGTCGCGCTGAAAAGCGTGCCGCCGGTGACCTTGCCCCCGGCCATCAGCTTGAGCTTCACCGGATTCCAGATCTTCGAGCCAGCCGGTGCATCGAACGCCGGCCCGTACTTCCATGACGACGGATCGAACGCGCCTTGATTGATCGCGCCCATCGGCGCGACATTCTTCGCGTTGCTGTCCTTGCCGGCTGGCGCCGCCAGGGGGAAGGTCGTGACCGTGGCGCTGTTCGCGTATGGATCGGCGCCGCCGCGGCCCTGCGGGTTGGCACCGCGGCCCTGGCCGTCGGCCTGGCCACGTCCCGCCGACGGCCCCTGCGGCTGCGGTGCAGTGTTTTGTTGTGTGGTAGGCGCCTGCGCGGCAAACACCGCAAGGGCCACGAGCACTGTAAACAACATCGCCAAGGGCAGTTTCGTCATCGGTCGATCTCCATGACGGCGGGGCTCAAGACCCGCCTCTACTGCGTCGGGCCCTGGGCCCTGAGGCCTTTCGTGGTGCAGACTATGCCACGGAAAACGTGGAGGTCACAAACGCCATGTCTCGCCTCATCGGTGCCGCAGTCGTCATCGGTCTCGCTCAGTTGGCCGCCGCACAAGGTCCTCCCCAGGGTCCGCAGGTCGTGTCGCCGGAGGTCGGCAACGATCATCGGATTACGATGCGCATCCTCGCCCCGCAGGCGCAGTCCGTTCGCCTGAACGCCACCGACATCCCCGGCAATGGCCAGGCGGCGCCGCTGACCAAGGGCGCCAACGGCGTCTGGGAGATCACAACGCCTTCAGTGCCGGCGGGCGCCTACCGCTACAGCTTCATGATCGATGGCGTGGCAACGATGGATCCGCGCAATCCAGCGACCAGCGAGTCGTACAACAACTCGTGGAGCCTGGTCTACGTGCCCGGCTCTGACGTCGCGGACACGAAAAACGTGGTGCATGGCAGCATCGCGGAAGTGACCTACTACTCCACCGCGCTCAGCGCATTCCGCCGGATGCACGTCTACACACCGCCTGGGTACGAGACCAGTTCGAAGAAGTACCCCGTGTTCTACCTGCTGCATGGCGCGGGCGACAGCGACGATTCATGGAGCACGGTCGGGCGCGCTGGCTTCATCCTCGATAACCTGATCGCCGCCAAAACTGCCAAGCCGATGATCCTCGTGATGCCCGCGGGTCATGTGCGCGCGATATCGGGCACCGCGCTCCAAGCCAGCGGGTCCGATCCGTTCATCAACGATTTCGTCGCCGCGGTGATGCCGTACGTGCAGAGCCACTATCGTGTCGTCGCCGATCGCGCCAACACCGCGATCGCCGGACTGTCGATGGGCGGTGGGCAGGCGCTCAATGTGGCGATGGCGAATCTGGATCGTTTCGGTTACATCGGCGTGTACAGCTCGGGTGTGCCAGACACGCTCCCTTCTTTGGGACGAGCGACATCAGGGGCGCCGGTATCGGTCCGGGCCGAATGGGAATCGCGGAACGCCGCCACGCTGGACAATACGGGCGTGAAGCGCGGCCTCCGGCTTCTCTGGTTCGCAACCGGCAAGGACGACTTCGTGCTCGAGACCACGACTGGCACCGTCGCGCTCTTCAAGAAACACGGGTTCTCACCGGTGTTCAAGCAGAGCGCCGGCGGCCACACGTGGCTCAACTGGCGCGATTATCTGAGTGAGTTTGCGCCAATGCTCTTTCAGTAGGAATCAGGAAGCAGGAATCAGGAATCAGCTCTGGGCAAGGAATCAGGCTGAAACCTAGCCCATGCCTGAATCCTGATTCCCGATTCCTGATTCCTGCTGTTAGGCCGGCCTCGCGATCGACCACGTGATCCCCTGCGAGTCCTTCACGGCGCCCGAGCGATCGCCGTACCACATGTCGGTGGGCGGATAGAGCGATGTCGCCCCTGCGGCGACGGCCTGTTGATAGAGCGCGTCGCAATCGGCGACGTACAAGTAGAAGCCTGAGGGCATCGGCTCCGACTGTCCCTGCGTGTCGCCCATCTCGATCGCGGCGTTGCCGATGCGAAGTCGGGCGTGCATGATCACGCCGTTGACTTCGTGACGGAATTCCTCGACGGCACTGAACGCCCGCTGCAGGAATTCGATATAGGCCGGCACGCCACGCGGATGGATGAAGGGCGTCACCGTTCGCAGGCCGGGCTGGATGTGCGAGGCACCCAGATGCGTGCCGATGTACCAGTGATTGCCCCACGCGTCCTGAACGAATCCGGCCCGTTCGCCATACGGCCGATCGGCCGGCTCGCCGAGCGACGTCGCCCCCGCCGCAATCGCGCGCGCGAACGTGGCGTCGACGTCCGTGACGTAGATGTGGAACGCGCCCGGCGAATGCGCCGACCCGGTCGATTCGGCCTCGCCGATCATCAGCATCGAGTCGCCGATCCGGACCTCACGGTGCAGTCCGCGTGGTGTGACGGTCCGTCCGGTTTCGACGGCCCCGAAGACGGTCGTCAGGAAGTCGAACAACCCTGAATCCGTCACCTGCAGATAGGGGGTGACCGTGGTGAATCCTTCGCGCACGTCAACGTTCTCGAGCAGCATCGTCATCGTCTTCTTCCTTTCCAGTTGCGTCCGCAGCCGCGCCTTGAACGCCGCGCTCGGGCACGACCGCAGTTCGTAGGCCGTGCGGGCCAGGGGCGCGAGCTCCGCGTCGGCGAGCGCTGCGGAGGCGTCGCCACGCGTCAGAATCAGATCGATCGTCCGGTCCAGCCGTTCGGTGAGAGCCTCAGCCATCGCGGCCCTCCATGCTTCGGCGCAGGTTGTCGAGCGCCCGCAGCTGCAACTGCTTGACGGCCCCCTCGGATCGATCGAGCGCCGACGCGATCTCGCGGATGCTCTTCTGATCGACGAACCGCATCTCGATCACCTGGCGCTGCATCTCAGGCAGTCGCTCGACCAGTTGGAAGAGCATCGCGCGCCGTTCGATTTCCTCCGACTCGCGGGTGTCGGGCACATCCGGCGGCGGGTCAGCCGAGTCGCGCTCGATCTGGCGGCGCCGATCCGCCATCGCATTCGCGGCGATGCGATACAGCCACGCCGAAAACGGCACCCCCCGCCATTCGTAGCGCGAGAGATTCGTCAGCGCCCGCTCGAACACCGACGAGGTGATATCCTCCGCTTCGGTCCGGCTGCCCGTTCGACGGATCACGTAGCCATAGACGCGGTGGAAATAGCGCTCGTAGAGATCGACGAAGCGGGCCGGATCGGCTTGCGCCGCCTCGATCAGCGTTCGTTCGTCGTGCTCGTCTGTGGTCGTCACCACGTCCGTCTATCAGGGTAACTGCCGGCCAGGCTGGAAAGTTACGGAGGCACTCGCATGATTTCACGGTCCCTGTGTGTCGTGGTCAGCTGCGCGGTCGCGTGGGTGTGTCTGACGACACCAGCCGCAGCCCAGGACTGCGATCGCGCTTGTCTGCGTTCAGCGCTGGACCGCTACCTCAGCGCCGTCGCGACACACGACCCGACGGCCGCGCCGCTCTCGGCCGGCTTCCGACAGACCGAAAACGCGGTGGTCGTGAAACTGGGCACGGGGACATGGAAGTCGGTGACGGGGCTCGGGTCGCTCCAGCGCCGCTACCTCGATCCGGTCAGCGGCCAGGCCGCGTACTTCGGTGTGGTGAACGAAGAGAGCGGGTCGGCGATTGTGACCGTGCGCGTGAAGGTCGAGCGCCGGCAGGTCACCGAAGCCGAGTGGTATCTCGCGCGCAAGGGCGACCCCGGACTCAATGGACCGCAACAGCCCGGCCAACCCGCAGGGAACTTCTTCGATCCCGACAACCTGACGAAGAACCCGCCACCCGAGCGCGTGCTCCAGAAGCACGAGCGTCTGCCCCGCGAGGCGCTGGTCGGCATCACCAACAGCTATTTCGACGGCATCACGACCCACGATGGGTCGATCATCATGGCTCACCCGGGATGCTCACGCACCGAGAACGGCACCACCGTCACCGGGCGCGCCACCGGCCCCGGCGCGCGCGGCGGCACTGCGCCTGGAGCCGCGCGAGGATCGTCGGGCACGAGCGATTGCACCTCGGGGATGGAAACGATCAACATTCAGAACGTTGCCGCACGCCGCTTCCCCGTCGTCGACGAAGACGCCGGCGTCGTGCTCGCGCTCGCGATCTTCATTCGAAAGCCGGGCACGACGACACGACGCAACGTGTTCAGCGAGTGGTTCGTGATCGAGAACCAGAAGATCCGCAGCATCTATTCGGCGATGTTCTATCCAGCGGCCGAACTACCCGCGCCGAACTGGCCGCCCTATGACGGCAACTGGCCGCTGCATCCCGGATTAGCGCCCACATCCAAGTAATCGATCGCGGGGCCAGCAGAGATCGCCGGGAAAAGCATCACGCGTGATCGGCGCCCCGAAATTCAGCAGCAGCCCCACACGATAATCGCCAAGCCGGATGTAGGTGTTCACTTGACGCCGATGTGACGGTATTACCACCTCCACCGCTTTCACCTCGACGAGGACGAGGCCCGCGACGATGATATCGGCTCGGTATGCGCAGTCGATTGGTCCTGATCTTCGCGGACACATCGGTCGACGTTGCAGATATCGCGATGTCGGACACGTTCGGATCTTTCGGAAATTGCCACCGGCTGGATCGCGGAGCGGCAAAGACCGCCGAGAAAAGCCTCTTTGAAGCGGGTCGCCCCTCGCACGCGATCTCTGCGATCTCTGCCCCTCGGCTTACTCTGCGTGACGCTCTTCTCTGCGATCTCCGCCCTCTGCGATCGGGCATCACTCGTACCGCAGCGCGCGAATGGGATCGATTCGAAGCGCCCGTCGCGCCGGTACCCAGCACGCAACAATCGCAACCACCAGCAACCCCGCGGCGGCTGCCGAAAATGTCAGCGGATCGCGCGGATCGATTTGGTAGAGCAATTCACGAAGGAGGCGCGTCGAGACGAGTGCCATCACAAGTCCGAGCGCAACGCCGATCATCGTCAGGCCGACGCCCTGGCCCATGACTAGTCGCAGCACGCGGGCGGGAGTCGCACCCAGTGCCATGCGCACGCCGATCTCGCGCGTGCGGTGCGCCACCGAGAACGCGACAACGCCGTAGATCCCGATGGCCGCAAGCAGCAGCGCCTGAAATCCTGCGGCGCTCAGGAACAGTGTCGCGATGTCGAACGCGCCCATCGACACGTCGACCTGCGACTGCAGCGTGCGCACATCGAAGAGCGGCAGCGCGCCGTCGACGCGCCTGACTGCCGCGCGCACATCGTTCTGCGCCGCGGCCGCGTCGCGCGCAGTGCGAACATGCAGCGTCGCTTGCGGCGTGTAGAACTGCGCCAAGGGCACGTACACATACGGGCGCGGCTCCTCCGTCACGCTGACATATTTGATTGCTCGCACGACACCAACGACTCGGTAGGCATCGCCAGCGACCCGGACCGTACGCCCAATGGCGTCACGCCCTCGGAGATACCGGCGAGCAAATGGCTCGTTGACGAGCGCGACCTTCTCCGCATCGGCGCTGTCGCGCGGCTCGAACGCACGGCCACGAGCCACAGGGATGCGAAGAGTCTCGAAGTAGCGCTCTGACACGATGTTGTAGCCGAAGTTCATGTCCTCGCCTGGCCCCGGCGTGTAGTCATCGACCTCGACGCCTCGCGTCATCATGCCGACGACCAGAAGAGGGAGCTGAAAGGCCAGGCTCGCTGACTGCACTCCTGGTGTCGCGGATACCTCGCGAAGGATGTCCCGGTACAGCGCCGATCCGGTCTTGGCGTCGTAACCGCTCTGGGCAAGGTCAATCGCGAACAGGCTGACGCCTGCCGACGCGAAGCCGACGTCCGCATGCGCGGCGCGCGTCTGGCTCCTCACCACGAGCACAGCGGCCACGAGCAGCGCCAGCGATACGGCGACCTGCGCGACGAGAAGCCCCGACCGCAGCCACGACCGCCGAAACGGCGGCGTCGAGCGGGAATCGGTCAGCATGGACACAAGCGCGAGCTGTGACGATTGCCACGCCGGCATCAGCCCGAACGCCACGCCACACATCGCCGACGCGAGCGTCGTGAACAGGAGAACGAGACCGTCGACACTCGCGTTCACGACGACGGGGTACTGGAGCGGGATCTCCAGTCCACCGAAGAACTGACTTGCCCAGAGACTGAGCAGCAGCGCGGCGACGCCACCAAGCACCGAGAGCAGAATCGATTCGGTCAGCAACTGGCGAATGACGCGCCATCGACTCGCGCCCATCGCGAGACGGACGGCCACCTCCTGGCGACGCACCATCGCGCGCGCGAGCAGGATGTTGGACAGATTCGCGCACGCCACGAGCAACACCAGTCCCACCATCACCATCGACACCGTGAACACGGGCAGCAGCACCGCCTGTGCACCGTACGGCGATTGGCTGAGGGGCACGAGACGCGCGTGTTCGTTGAGCGACTCGTTCGGGTACTGTCGTTTGAGCTGATCGTTCAGCAGCTTCACCGATGCGCGTGCCTGCTCGAACGAGACGCCCGGCTTCACGCGGCCAAGCGTCATGAGCCAATGATTGTCGCGGTCGACACGATCCAGCAGGTTACCCATCGGCAGCAGATCCGGCTGCATTCGCAACGGCACGAAGACGTGCAGCCCGAGTCCGACCATCGACCCGCGATAGTCCCGCGGCGTGACGCCAACGATTGTGAGCAGTCGTGTGCCCACCTGCAGCGGCTGGCCGACTACGCCGCGATCACCCTTGAACTTCCGTTGCCAGAGTGCATAGCTGATCACGGCAACCGGCTGCCCACGCGGCGCGCGGTCGTCGTCTTCGGTCAGCAATCGACCGAGCAGAGGTCTGACCCCTAAAACACGAAAGAGGTTCCCTGTGACGAGCTCACCCCAGACTCGCTCGGCGTGCTCGCCGCGACCGACCGTCAACGCGACAGGAAAGGTCCCGGCGACGCCGTCGAGCGCTTCGGTGCGATCACGTACGTCGAGGTAATCGTGATAGTTCATCGGCCCGCGCTCGCCGCTGACCGACGTCGTCAGCAGCACCACGAGCTCGTCGGCGGCACGGACGCCGGGCAGCGGACGCAAAACGATGCCCTTCAACATCGTGAAGACGGTGGTGTTGGCGCCGATGCCGAGGGCGAGCGTGAGAACCGCGATGACCGTGACCGCGCGATGCGTGACCAGAGTGCGCAGCCCGTACTTGAGGTCGAGCAGCAAAGTCTCCATGAGATCGCGTCCGGCTTCAGGAGGAGGACTTCTAACTTACCTCCGCTTGCCCCGGCGCTTCTCGAGAAAGGCGATGTCCTGGTCGTCCCTCGCGGATGAGCGGGCCGCGCGTGCAGCCTTCTTCAGGCGCAGCAGATCGGCGGCAGATGCGACGAGCAGCACATGGGAACGAAGCTTGGTCGGCGTGGCACGCCGGGCCAGATCGGCGGCTGGAATCGGAAAGTCGAACAGGAGGTCGACGCGCAGACCCGAGTCGATATCGTAAAAGTAGGCGCTCGACGGTGCGTCGAGCCGCAACCGGGCGACAGCAACTTTCGGATTG
>DASRJR010000390.1:0-9385 GCA_035649395.1 Vicinamibacterales bacterium | reverse complement strand
CTTCCAGGATTTCTTCACCGTCGATCTGGCGTCCGACGAACTGATCGTCGGAGTCCAGTTCGCGCCGGTGAAGGCGGCGGCGTATGCCAAGCTGCATCAGCGCGCGTCGCACTTCGCGATCGTCGGCGTGGCCGCGGCGCTGGACGTGAAGAGCGGGACGATCCAAAGCGCGCGAGTCGGGCTGACCGGCGCGAGCACGCACGCGACGCGACTGGCCGAGGTCGAATCGGCGCTGGCCGGAAAGCCGCTGTCCAAGGCGACCATCGAGGCCGCCGCAAAGAGTGCGGGCTCCGGGCTGGCGAGCGTGAACTCGGACATCCACGCGAGCGAAGCGTATCGCCGCGCGATGATCCCCGTGTTCACGAAGCGCGCGCTCGAAGGAGCCATGGCACGCGCGTGAATCTGTAATGCAGCGCCGCCTCTTCGTTGCCGTCATCCCGGTCCTGCTGGTCGGCGGCGCGCTCACGTTCGCGCAGCAGCGTGATGCTGGCGACATAGTGGCGCGCATCCGAGCGGAGGGCCTGCAACGCTCCGGCTCGCTGGCGTTATACCGCTCGCTTACGGACGGCATCGGCGCACGACTGACCGGATCACCCGCCCACATGCAAGCGGCGCGCTGGGCGGTGGAACGGTTCACGGAATGGCGCCTCGCCAATCCACATCTGGAACCATACGAATTCGGTCGAGGCTGGCAGCTCGAACAGATCTCGGCGGCGATGACCGAACCGCGATACGTCCCGCTGATTGCCTATGCGGACGCCTGGTCGCCGTCAACCGCGGGGGTGTTGAGCGGACCGGTGGTCTACATCGGCGACAAGACCGCGCCGCAGATCCGCGCGATGGCAAACCAGCTGCGCGGCGCTATCGTACTGACTCACCTTCCGGTGACTGAGTTCGTCGTGCGCGACCGGCCGCAACCGGGTCTCGACGAACGGACCGTGGCGACCGGCAATCCTACGCTCCCGCAGCCACGGAGCACGACAACGAACGCTGAAATGATGACGCTGCTGCGCGAGGCGGGCGCGGCAGTGGCGTTGCGGCCGAGCGCCTATCGCGATGGCACCGTCGGCGTGACCGGCAATCGCGCCACGACGTCCGACACCGTGCCCGCGATCGTCGTCGCCGGTGAACAGTACAACGTCATCGCCAGACTGGCCGCCGAGGGACGTCCGGTGGTGCTGCGAGTCGAATTGCGGACCCGCTACTTCGAGGAAGACCGGAACAGCTACAACGTCATCGCCGAGATTCCGGGGCGGGATCCGGCGCTGCGGGATCAGATCGTCCTCCTCGGCGCCCACCTCGACTCGTGGCACACCGCGAGCGGCGCCACCGATAACGCGGACGGCGTCGTCGCCGTCATGGAAGCGATGCGTATCCTCCGCGCGCTCGGCGCAGAACCGCGGCGCACCATCCGCGTCGCGCTGTGGAGCGGCGAGGAGCAGGGACTCCTCGGCGCTCGTGCCTATGTCGCGCAGCACTTCAACACGCCAGCGGCGAAAGATCAGCTCGCGGTCTATTTGAACGACGATCCTGGAAGCGGCAAGACGCTCGGCTTCTACATGGAAGGAAACACCGCCGCCAAAGCGGTCTTCGATCGCTGGCTTCCGGCGCTGACCGATCTGGGCGCGACGCGAAACATCATCGAGGGCATCGGCTCAACCGATCATGTGCCCTTCAACGAAGCGGGCCTGCCAGGCTTCAATGTCATCAAGGACTTCGACGCCTACGACGAACGCACGCGCCACACCAATGCCGACTATCCCGAGCGCATGAGCGAGGACGAGTTGAAGCAGTCGGCCATTTTCATGGCGACGTTCGCCTGGCAAGCGGCGACGTCCGACGAGAAGGTCCCACGCAAGACGGCCAAGTAGTCCAGAAGGATGGTCGCCGTGCGGGAGAGTCGCATGACGTTTCACCTCCGCGACGCGCACGAGACGGACATCGCCGCGTTGGCCGCGCTGCACGTGCTGACCTATAACGAAACGCACCGTGGCGGACGACCGGGAGGACCGTCATACGAGTTGAGGGAGCGCCAGTGGCGCGACGCCTTCGCGCGGCAGGACGGCAGCTGGTTCTGTTTCGTCATCGAAGATGACGATGGCGAGCTGGTCGGGTTTGCGAAGGGAACACCCCACGATGGCGGCATGCCTGGATACGCCGGTGAGCTCAACAAGATCTACTTGCGACGGCGCGTTCAACGTCACGGCCTCGGGCGACAGCTCCTCTGCGCAGTGGCCCGCCGGTTCCTGGAACGCGGCGTGACCTCGATGCTGCTGTTCGGTGACGCGAAGAACCCGTCGAACGGCTTCTACGAGGCGTTCGGCGCCGAACGGCTGTATAGCGACACCGGCGAGTTCCACGGGGGCTACGGCTGGCGCGATTTGGGTGCACTGGTCGAGCGGTGTTTGTCCCGCGGGTCCACTGCCTAACCGAAGTGGTATGCCGACAACCGGATCCCGGTGAACGTGTCGTTGAACGCGACGACCGCGCGATCGTCTCCGGCGGCGCCGGCAGACACCATCAGCGGAAGCAGGTGCTCTTCACGCGGGTGCGCCGCCCGAGCGGCAGGCGCGTCGGTCCACTGAGTCAGACGCCGATCCCGTTGCCCGGGGTCGAGCGTCATCGTCTCGCGCAGCCACTCGTCGAACGCCTCTGAGACCGGCGCCGCGCGCGGGTCACGGAAGGCGCGCAGGTTGTGGAACGTCATGCCGCTGCCGATGATGAACACGCCCTCATCTCTCAACGGCATCAGCGCGCGGCCGATCGCCAGATGGTCAGCCGGATCGAGACCGCGGCGAAGCGAGAGCTGCACCGCCGGCACGTCGGCGTCCGGATACGTCAGCTTCAGCGGTATGAACGTGCCGTGATCGTAGCCTCGGGCCTCGTCAGCGGCGTGCGGGATGCCGGCCGCGTCGAGCAGGGTTTCGACTCGCGCTGCCAGCGCAGGTGAGCCAGGTGCCGGCCATGTGATTTCGTAGGACTCGGACGGGAAGCCGTAATAGTCGTAAAGGATCGGCGGATGTTCCGACGTCATCACCGTCGGAACCGGCTCTTCCCAGTGCGCGGATACCACGAGGAGTGCCTTCGGGGCCGAGGGCGGGACGTCGCGAACCGACCGCAGATAGTCGGCGAGGCGATCGACGTCCGCCTTCGGCATCCCCATCTCGACGAATGGCCACGGCCCGCCGCCGTGGGGGATGAAGACAACCGGCATTCGTGAAATGGGGTCGGGAGTCATTTTTCAAGAAACGTAAAATGACTCCCGACCCCATTTCAATTCTAGTACCCGAGGGCGCGGAACATCACCAGGCGTTGTTCGCGGATCGGATCGTTCTCCACCTTGCTCTCGTTGTTGAACACCATCGTCGGACGATCGGTCGCGTTGTAACGGGGCCACTTCGGCAGCTTCGAGGTGTTCGGGTCGCCCGTGCGCGCGAAGGCGATCCACGTCTCGCTGACCTTGTCCGCCAGCGCCATCGCCTCCGGACCCCCACCGGTGAGGCGCGTCGCGGCCTTGACGTTGTCGAACGCAAAGGGGATCTCGATCGTGTGCGGCGACTTGAGTCGTCCGCCGTCGACCGGCGTCTCCCATCGGAAGTAGTACAAGTACACGGGACCTCGGCCGAGCGCCGCCCGCCGTTCGGCGATCTTCATCACCGGCCCGCTGTATCGGTGGTCGCTGGCGATCAGGAAGTACAGGTCCGACGGCGTCGCACCCGGATTGGCTTTGGTGTAGACCTGAATCGCGCCGTCGGCGTGCTCACCCAACAGCGTGCGCACGCGCGTGCGCATCGCCGCATCCGTGAGCGTGAAGTCCTCGGGCTGCGCGCTCGAGGTGAGCTCGGTGCGCGTCGACCCGAGCATCACCGGCACGTCAGCCGACACCGTGGACGCGTTCGGCTGAAACGGATGCTGCGGGATGACGCTGCCGTCGACGAGCGGCGAGAAGCCCTGCGTCATCTGATCGACGTTCATCTTCCGGACGACCTCGAAGTACGCGCCCATGATCTTGTCGAGCGGCAGCCGCTGCAGCTCGCGGACCTGCGTCTTCGACAAGCCGAGCGCCGACATCAGCTCGCGCGCGACCTGCGTGCCCTGGTTCGGCTCGACGAGCCGCAGGGTGGCTCCGCTCTCGATCGTGGCGCGATGAAACAGCCCTTTCGCCGACGGCATGGCCAGCAGCGTCGCCACCTTTCGGCCGCCACCCGACTGCCCGAAGATCATCACGGTGTTCGGATCGCCGCCGAACTCGGCGATGTTGCTGCGGACCCAGCGAAGCGCCGCGACGATGTCCATCATGCCGACGTCGCCCGACGCGGCGAACTCTTCGCCGCCGATCTCTTCGAGCGCGGTGAAGCCGAGCACGTTGAGACGATGGTTGATCGTGACGACCACCACATCACCTCGGCGCGCCAGATTGGCGCCCTCGGTGACCGGCGACGAGCCGGATCCCGAAGCAAAGCCGCCGCCGTGGCACCAGAACATCACCGGCCGCTTGCGTCCGTCCTTGATCGCCGGTGTCCAGATGTTCAGGACGAGGCAGTCCTCGCTCTCGGCGGGTAGCCCGGCCGCGGCAACGGCAATTGCCGACGCGTTCCGCGTTCGTCCCGGCTCGGTCTGGGGGGCACTCGGTCCGTAGGCGAGCGCATCGCGCACGCCCGCCCACTTCGCGGGCGACACCGGCGGCATGAATCGGTTCCTGCCCGTCGTGTTCGCGCCGTAGGGAATGCCCTTGAAGACCTTGACGCCTCCGAGGTCGGCGCCGCGCACCCTGCCGTAGGTGGTATCAGCGACGACGCCGTCCCCGCCCTGGGCGGCGAAGACGCGCGTGACGCTGGATGCGGCGATGAAGAGCCCCGAGTGTTTCAGGAAGTCGCGACGGGATGAGGTCATTGCAGCCTCCTGCTTCCCGCGCGGGCTGAAGCCCGCGCGCTACGCGGTATCAGAGATCTTGCCCTGCAGGCACGCGAAGAAGCGATCCTGCATCATCTTCGAGACGTTACCGATCAATCGCTGGCCGAGTCGCGCGATCGGGCCGCCGGTCTCCACCTTGCCGCCGACGTCGACGATCGTCGTCGCGCCTTCGGGCCGAAACGTGATCGTCGCATTACCCTTGACGAAACCGGGCTTGCCCTGCCCTTCCACGGTCAGCCGATAAAACGAGTGCGGACTCTTGTCGCTGATCGTGACGGTGCCGTCGTAGGTGCCGGTGATCGCCGCCAGCGCAACGCTCAATCGGGCGCGATAGCGGTCCTCGCCATCGGGCTCCAGTTGTTGACATCCAGGGATACACGAGGCGATGACCGCCGGATCCATCATGAGAGTCCAGACGCGCTCGGGGGGTGCGTTGAAGGTGTAGGAGCCGGAGATGTCCATCGTCGCCTTGGCCGCGTCGGAGCGGCGAGCGTGTTCAAGTGTAATGCGAGGTCGGCGAGGTTCGACAGCGTTCGCACGGCCAGGAAATCGTCGACGAACGGCAATGCGGCCTGGAGCCCTCGTGTGAGCGGGGCGTAGCCCACGGTTCCAATCAACGGGTTCAGCCAGATCAGCCGGTGGCAGGCGCGCTGCAGCCACGCCACCTGATCGCGCAGCTCGATCGGATCACCGCGATCCCAGCCGTCTGAAATCAGCAGAACGACCGGGCCGCCGCGGAGAACCCGCCGCGCCCAGTGGCGGCGGAAGTCGACGAGGGCGCCGCCAATCCGCGTTCCGCCCGACCAGTCGGGCACGGCACGCGCGACCGCGGTGATCGCCTGGTCGAGCCGTCGTCCGCGGAGGTGCAAGGTGATGCGAGTCAGACGCGTCGAGAACAGGAACACCTCGACGCGCCGATGGCGCCGCGACAAAGCGTGCATGAAATGGAGCAGCATCCGTGAGTACCGCTCCATCGACCCGCTCACATCGCACAGCAGCACGAGCGGACGCGTCCGTGTCCGTCGCCGACGGCGCGGCAAGACGACGACGTCGCCACCGGTGCGCAGGCTCTTCGCGAACGCGCGCCGGAGATCGATTCGCGAGCCGCGGCCGGCCACCCATCGTCGTGTCCGGCGCTCGCCCGGAGACCAGACCAGACGATCGAGCGCGGCGCGCGCGAGCGCGACTTCGTCCTGCGTGAACTCGGAGAAGTCCTTGTCGGCCAGCACATCGAGATCGCCGGCCGACGCCGCGCCTTGCCCAGTCGTCGCGGCTGCGTCTGGTGCGACGAGCTCCTTGTCGAACTCACGCCGTTGTTGAGACGGCTGAGTGGCCGGGCCTTGCTCTTGAGGCCCGGCGTCGTACAGGTCCGCGTCACCCGATCCGTCCGAAGAAACTGATCCAACGCGAATCCGTCCAAGCCAGAACGCGTCGAAGGCACGATCGAACAGCGGGATCTGATCGGCGCGATACACCAGCAGGGAGCGGCACGTGTAATAGACCTGGTCGCGCGAGCCGAGATCGACGTGCTGCAGGGCCTCCATCACGTCGAGCAGACGTCCGACGTGTACGTCGATCCCCACCCGGCGCAGCACGCGGCCGAACACGAGCAGATTGCGCGGAAGGTGCGACAACTGCACGTGCTCACTCTATCAACGCCCAACTCCCAATTCCCAACTTCCCCCAACGCCGTAAAACCAGCAATCCCCAAGGATCCGGCAAGGACTTCCCCACAGCCTGCTGGCGATACTCCGCACTCGATCTCAGGAGGCGGATATGACCAGAAAGCTCCTCACCCACTCCCTCGTCGTTCTCGTCGTCTGTGCCGCGACGACCGCGGGCGCGCGCGCCGACGAGGTGACGGACTGGAACCAGACCCTGTTCCGATCGGTTGTGATTGCGGGCACGTCGCCGCTCAACACGACTCGCGTGGCGGCGATGCTGCAGGCAGCCGTATTCGACGCGGTCAACGGCATCGACCGTCGTTACAGCCACATTCACGTTGCCCCGGCGGCTCCCGCCGGCGCCTCGCGCCGCGCCGCCGCGGTGCAGGCCGCGTACGTCATCCTCGGCAAGCATTACGGCACCGGCGGCCTGTTGACGCAGAATCAGCAGCCGGTCCTGAACGCCAGGCGCGATGTCGCGCTGGCGGTGATCGGCTTCGACGAATCGAGCGCGTCGATTGCGAGCGGGGTCGCGTGGGGCCAGCAGGTCGCCGACGCGATCTGGGCGTGGCGATCGACCGACGGTTTCAACACGGCCGCGCCGATCTTCGCCGGCGGGCCGGCGATCGGCCAGTGGCGTCCGACCCCGAACGCGCCCGGGGCTGGCGTCTCGGCGCTCGGCGCCGGCTATCCGCAGTTCTTCGCCGCGCCGACGTGGTCCGGCGCCGCATCGAACGCGTTCGATCCCGGTCCGCCGCCCGCCCTGGGGAGTGCGCGGTATCTGGCCGACTACAACGAGACGAAGACGATGGGCAGTCAGACCAGCACGTTGCGTTCGGTCGATCAGACAATCGCGGCGCTGTTCTGGAACTCGAGCACGGCGGGCTATCTCTGGAACAACCTTGCCCTCTCGTTGATCGACGCACGGAATCAGGACAGGAAGGATGCCTCTCCTCGCAACCGGCAGAACACGCTGCTCGAGAACGCGCGGCTACTCGCAACGCTCAATCTGTCGATGGCCGACGCCGCGATTGGGTGCTGGACGGCCAAGTACACCTATACGTACTGGCGGCCGATTACGGCGATTCGCGAAGACGATGGCAATCCGGCGACGGCGCCGGATTCGAGCTGGGCACCGCTGTTTGCAACGCCAGCACATCCCGAGTATCCGTCTGGACACTCGTGCGTCAGCGGCGCCGCAGCTGCCGTGCTGGGGCATGAATTCGGACAGATCGCGATCACCATTGAATCCGACACGATGCTCGGCGTGTCGCGGCGCTTCCATGGGTTCGGTGCTGCGCTGGAGGACGTGAAAGACGCCCGCATTTTCGCCGGCATCCACTTTCGGACTGCCACGGACGCAGGCTCGACGCTCGGTGCTGATGCCGCGACCTATGTGATCGAGCACCTGTTCCAGCGGGTGAACTGATCGCTGAGGGAGCGGAGATCGCGGAGAGATCTCACGCAGAGAGCGCAGAGGGGCAGAGAAGTACGATTTCTCTGCACCTCGGCGATCTCTGCGTGATCGCTGTTCTCAGCGTTCTCTGCTTTCTCACGGATCGGTACGGCGATCGGACTACGGCTTCAAGCCCCCAGGATCACCAGGCCTGATCGGATTCGTGAACCGTCGGCCGGCGTCACGCAGGTCTCCCATGACGTCGTCTCCCTGCGGACGAACATCCTGGCGCACCCACCTGACCACGTCGTCCATCGCCTGCACTTGTTCCTGACGACTGAACCCGCAGTGCCCGGGCGTGCGAATGACGCGTTGGACCAGAAACTGCTGCCGTCCGGCCGCGTCCACGGCCTGTTTGAGTGTTCGCTGCAGCGAGATCGGCACGAATAGGTCGCCGGTGCCGTGCAGCGTCAACACGGGCCGCTCGAACCGGCCGTCGAACGGCACGACCTCGTCGTAGGTCGTCGCGTTCCGCGCGGCGCCGTCGACGGCTTTTCGGCGAACGCGAGTGTTGAGCGCGTTCGCGGTCAGGCCGAGAGCGTCGTCGATCGCATAGGTGACGTGCGCGTTGGTCGCAACGCGGGCCCATTCCTGCCGCATCTCGACTCGCGCGCCGCCCGAGACATTTTCGATGAACCGCGACGCGAGACCCTCGAGCGCGAACGGCCGGGCGCCACCGGACGTCTCGATTTGCACGCTTGCCAGCTGACGACCCTTCTCGGTGTACACCGGCGGCGTTCCGTATAGCTCGGCGAGCTTGGCAACATCCGCGTCGCGATTGGCGTTGTTGACGGAGATGCCGCTAATCAACTCCGACGCTGCATGAACCGCAACAAGGAAGTCGAGCTCTCCAGGGCCGGCGGCGCACAGCGCGAGTCCAGCGGCGAAGCGGGTCGGAAACTCCTGCATGCCAAGCAGGGTGATGTGGCCGCCCATGGACACGCCAGTCAGGTACGTCCGCGTTGGCGATCGACCGCTGGCCTTCGCGACGAGATCAGTCAGCGCGACGGTGTCGAGCAGCCCGACCCCGGGCACATAGCCGTTGCAGCGATAACTCGACGCCGCCCACGCGAACCCGCTGGCGATCAGATGCTCACGAAGCGTCGGCCCTGCACCATTCTGCCCCGCTGTTGGAAACCCCACGCGCAGGCGCAGCCCTTGTGGACCGGCGTCATCCACATACCCATGTGCCCACAGCACGAGGTCCCCATTCCATTTCTCGGGGATCTCGATGCGATATACCCCACCGTCGTAGCGACCGAAATGCGCCGTGGCGCCTGCCAGTGCCGCAAACGAAGGGTCGTCAGCCTCCCACGCGCGGTCCGCACATGGCACCGGGTTGAGACCTGGC
>DASRJR010000389.1:0-6888 GCA_035649395.1 Vicinamibacterales bacterium | reverse complement strand
GTGGTCGTCGTTGACGGGGACTTCCGTCGCGACCGTGCCGTCGCCCACGGGAAAGATCTGGAACAGGATCGCGACCGGGCCTCTGTTCCGCTGGCTGAAGTACTCCGCTCAACGCAAGACTCACGCAGACTGCTTTGCGGTCATCGCTGCCGCGACGGCGTTGGCCCTATTCGAGTTTGATTGGAAGCCCCGCTTTCGCGACCTCGTTGTTGATTTCGAGTCGATACGTGCCCGCGTTCCAGCTGCCCTCCGGAGTGGCGAAGAGCACCGCTCCGTTTGAAACGTGATCGTCGTCGACAGTGACTTCCGGCGAGACGGTGCCGCCGCCGACGGGAAGGGTCTGAAACCGGATCGCCTCGACCGGGCCGCCGCTTCGCTGGGTGAAGTAGGAGAGCAATGGGCGGCGCTGCACGCTCGCGTTCTGCAGCAGCTTCGTCAAGCCGGCACTGTCGGCGATGACGGCTTCCTGTGGCGCAACGCCGATCTCGCGTCCGCTCGGCGTCAGCAGCCTGATATGCTCCTTTTTCAGCACGAAACGTTGTCTCGACGCAATCGCCATATCGATCAACAGCCACTTCGTGTTGTGGTTGCGCTGTGAGTAGTCGTAGTTGACCAGCACCTGGACGCCCTGACCTCGGTACTGAATCGTCGCGCGGCCGTACGATCTTGTGTTGGGGAAGGAGAACTCCTTCGTCTGCGCGTCAGCGGCGGCGATCGCGGTCAGGAACCCGAGCACCAGAACGAGCACTGAGCGTTTCATCGGGACCTCCTGCTCAACTCAACACTCAATCGTTTGAGTTTTGAGTTTCTTAAACCGTCTGTCGACTCGCGGTCATGGACGACGCCACCGCCTTGGCCATGTCGGCCGTGGTCGCACGTCCGCCGAGGTCGGGCGTCTTGACGCGCTCGTCGGCGAGCACCGATTCGATTGCGAACAGGATGCGATCGTGCGCGGCACACTCGCCGAGGTGATCGAGCATCATCGCGCCCGCCCAGATCGCCGCGATCGGATTGGCGATGCCCTTGCCGGCGATGTCGGGCGCCGAACCGTGGATCGGCTCGAACATCGAGGGCGTCGTCCGATCCGGGTTGATGTTGCCACCCGGCGCGACACCCAGGCTGCCTGAGATCGCCGAGCCGATGTCGGTGAGGATGTCGCCGAACAGGTTCGATGCCACGATGACATCGAGCGTGTGTGGGTGGGTCACCATGCGCGCGCACAGCGCGTCGACGTGATACTTCTTCAACTCGACATCCGGGAACTCGTTGGCGACGCCGGCGACGACCTCATCCCACAGCACCATCGCATGCTGCAGGGCGTTCGATTTGGTCGCGCTCGCGAGCATCTTCCGCGGCCGCGATTGCGCCAGGCCGAACGCGTAGCGGGAAATCCGCTCGATGCCCTGTCGCGTGAAGACGCCGGTCTGCTCGGCCATCTCGTACGGCGTGCTGCGGTGCAGCCGTCCGCCGATGCCGCAGTACTCGCCCTCCGAATTCTCGCGCACGCAGATCATGTCGATATCTTTGGCGCCGCGGCCCGCGAGCGGCGATGAGATGCCTGGCAGCAGCCGCATCGGCCGCAGATTCACCCACTGTCCGAGCCGCTGACGCAGCGGCAGGATCAGCTCACGCGCCGAGATGTGATCGGCGACACGCGGATCGCCGATCGCGCCGAGATAAATCGCGTCGAACGCCATCAGCCGATCGACGCCGTCGTCGTCCATCATGCGCCCGTGCTGCAGGTAGTAATCGCACCCCCACGGGATTTGCGTGAACTCGCAGACGAAGTGGCCTTGTTCGGCGGCGAGATTCAAGACGTCGATGCCGGCCGGGATCACTTCCTTGCCGATTCCGTCACCCGCGATCACTGCGATGCGATACGTCTTCATCTGATGATTCTTCCGCGAAAGGCCAGCACGCCGACGAACCCGATCCCCGCCGCGATCAACCCGGACAGCGTCGGGTCGAGCCACCGGTACGTTCCGGCAACCCCGTAGCGTACCACGAGCAACGTGACCACGCCCGCCGCGATGGCGGACAGTGCTTCGAGTGATCCGGCGCGTTTGGAATAGAGGCCGCCAACGACGGGCGCGAACAAGCTGACGCCGAGCAGCGAGTAGAACACGGTCATCGCCTGGACGATCGTGCTGAGGTAGATCGACAGCAGCACGCCGAGCACGCCGCCGGCGACAGCGGCGACACGCGCGACGACGAGCAGCTCGTCGTCAGTGGCCGTGGGCCTGACGTACCGCTTGAACAGGTCCTTGGAGACCGACGTCGAGATCATGAAGAGGATCGCGTCGCAGGTGTCGACTTCAGTCGAGAACACGGCCGCCATCGCGAGCGCGCCCAGCCATGCCGGCAGCAGTTCCATGAGCAGCCGCGGCAGAACGAGATCCGGCGCGCTGACCTCAGGCAGCCCGACGCGCGCGGTCATGCCCAACAGGACGGGGAAGAAGGCGAACAGCATCAGCGCCGCTCCGTTTGCGGCGATGCCGAGGCGGAGCGCCCGCTCGTTCGCGGCGCCAAACGATTTCTGAATCAGTCCTGGCGAGACGACGAACGCCGGGCCGGTCAGCGCGAGCAGCGTCCAGCCGGAGCCCGGTCCCGAGGAGTAGGTGATGTCGGCAAACCCCTCGGGCAACGCCGGCGACGTGAACGCCCCGACACCACCGACGACCTCCAGCGCGTAGGGCAACGCGAAGATGAAGCCGACGAGCATCACGATCAGTTGCACGCTGTTGATCCACGCCGTCCCAAGCAGTCCTCCGGCGGCAAAGTAGATGGTCATGATCGCGCCACCGGCCACGGAGCCGACCCATCGCGGCGCGCCAGTGAGCACGTTGATGATCGACGCTCCCGCGATGAGCTGTGCGGCGAGGATCCATAACGACCCGAACGCAACGAGGCTCGTGACGATGGCGCGGACACTGGCCCCGTATCGATGCTCGAGGAAGTCGCCAGTCGTGTAGAACCCGTGTTCCCGCGCCAGGATCCAGAGACGCGGGCCGACGAAGAACGCCAGCAGGAACGAGGCCAGCCCTGCAGAGCCGCTCCACCACCACGCGCTCAGACCTTCTCGATAGGCGATTCCCGCCACGTTCACGGTGGCGCCCGCACCGATGTTGGCCGCCAGCATCGAGGCGAAGATCAGCCCGGGCCCCAGGCTGCGGTCGGCGACGAAGAACGCGCTGCTCGTGCGAACGTATCGCGCGCTCCAGATGCCCAGGCCGACGATGGAGAGGGAGTAGATGACGAGGAGAGTCAGGTGGAGACTCACGGTCGTAATGCAAAATGCAAAATGCAGAATGCAAAATGGAATGCAGAACGAGGCGTGACCGACGTCACCGTGTTCTATTTTGCATTTTGCATTTTGAATTTTGCATTACTTGAATCTCGTGGGAACGGTGCCCAGATCCCGCGCCGATGGAAGCCCTCCCGATCCCGTCGCCTGAACCGCGGCGCGGACGATCGCTTCTGCAAGGACTTCGGCCGCGATCGAGCCGACGGTCGTCACGTCGACGCGTTCCTGCAGCGTGCCGGTGGCGAGCGCGAACACCGTATCACCGTCGCCGATCGTGTGCGCCGGGTTGATCGCTCGCGCCAGTCCATCGTCGGCCATCAACGCGACGCGATTGACGTCGGCTTTGGTGAGACGCGCGTTCGTTGCAACAACGGCGATAGTCGTGTGCTCTCCCGCCCGCGGACCCGAACCCGTCGGCTTGAGCGATCGCAGGACAGCGCGAGCGTCGCCCAGGCGCTTGCCGTCCTCGCTGCGCACGCCCGCGACGATGGCGCCGGTCGAGGGGTCGATGACATCGCCGACGGCGTTGACGGCGACGATGGCGCCGACGACGAGGCCATACGGCAGCGATACCGATGCTGTGCCGATACCCGCTTTCATGGCACGAGAACGATCGCCGGTGATCTTCCCGACCGTGGCACCGGCGCCGGCCCCGACGTTGCCTTCGGCGACCGCGCCGGCGCTGGCTGCGGTGGCGGCGCGGTAGCCGCAATCAGCAGTCGGCCGGATCGTCGAGCTGCCGCCGAAGCCGAGATCCATCAGAACGGCTGCCGGCACGATCGGGACGACCGTGCCCGCGATCGGATAGCCGATTTTCTTCTCTTCGAGGTATCGAACCACGCCCTGTGCAGCGTCGAGCCCGTAGGCGCTTCCGCCTGTGAGCACGATGGCGTTGACGCGTTCGACCATGTTCAACGGATCGAGGAGGTCGGTTTCGCGCGTCCCCGGCGCGGCGCCGCGCTGCGAGACGCCGCCGACCGCGCCCTCGCCCTCGACGAGGACAACCGTGCATCCAGTCGGCCGTTCGGTGAGCGTGTGCTGGCCGACTCTGATGCCGGGAACGTCGGTGAGGCCTTTGTGCGTCACGGGCGCCCTCTGTGCGTGCAGGAAGATGGTAGTCGCGATGCCCAGCACCACAGCGCCGATGCCTACCGAGCGAGCGACCTTGCTCATTGGCATCGAGTCTATCCCGAGAGGGCCTCGGCGGGTCTTTAGACCCGCCGGGTACCCGGTGCGCACGCAACGTTGTCGATCAACCGCGTCGCGCCCACCCACAGCGCACCGGCCGCGACGATGGGCCCCGTCACGCGCGCGACGGGCTGGAAATCACGTGGATCGACGATCTCGAGGTATTCGAGTTTGAGGCGATTGTCGTTGGGGATCTCGCGCGCCGCCGATCGCTTCAGCGTTTCAGGGTCGTCGACGCCCGACGCGACGTCGGACTTCACGCGTTGCAGCGCGCGATAAAGTGCCGGCGCGAGCTGTCGTTCTTCCGCATTGAGTCGCTGGTTGCGCGAGCTCAGCGCGAGACCATCGCCTTCGCGGACGGTCGCTACGCCGACGATGACGATCGGAATGCTGAAGTCGGTCACCATGCGCCGCACGATCGCGAGCTGTTGGGCGTCCTTCTCGCCGAAGTACGCGCGGTCCGCCTGGGCGATCTGAAACAGCTTCAACACCACCGTCGCCACACCTTTGAAGTGCCCCGGGCGGAAACGGCCGCAGAGATGATCCGCGAGCCTGCCGACGTCGACGTGGCATTCGAGTGGCGCGGGGTACATCTCCTCGACCGACGGCGCAAAGATCAGATCCACGCCGTGCGCGGCGCAGATGGCGGCGTCGGTCTCCAGCGATCGCGGATAGCGCTCGAGGTCCTCGGGGCGATCGAACTGGATCGGATTGACGAAGATGCTGACGACCACTGTGGCGCACTCCTGCCGCGCACGGTCGATCAGGCTCGCGTGTCCCGCATGCAGCGCGCCCATCGTCGGTACGAGGCCGACCGGACCAGCCCTCCGCGCGCCAGCTACCGCGCCGCGCAGAGCCGCGATAGTTGTAATGGGGTCGGGAGTCATTTTTCTAGAATCGTAAAATGACTCCCGACCCCATTACGGTTCTGTTCAGCGCTCGATCTTCGAGAGGGTTTGAGGATATCGCCCGGCGTGGACGTCGTCCACGTACGCGCGCGTGGCAGCGTCGATCGTGTCGGCGAGCTTCGCGTACTGCTTGACGAACGACGGCACGAATCGATCGAACAGACCGAGCATGTCGGAGCTGACGAGAATCTGGCCGTCGCAGTCGGGACCGGCGCCGATGCCAATCGTCGGGACGTCCACGCTCGCGGTGGCGGTGCGAGCGACATCCTCGGGAATCGATTCGAGCACGATTGCGAACGCACCGGCATCTCGCAACGCGATCGCGTCGGCCACCAATGCGTCGGCGTCCTCGGGGCGCGTCGCCTGCTTGATGTAGCGTCCCAGACGTCGCACCGACTGCGGCTGCAGACCCAGATGCCCCATCACCGGGATGCCGACATCGACGAGACGCCGAACGACGTCGAGCACCGGACGGCCGCCTTCGAGCTTGACCGCCGCTGCACCGCCCTCCTTCAGCAGGCGGCCCGCATTGCGCACCGCATCAGCCACGCTGACCTGATAGCTCATGAACGGCATGTCGACCACGACGAGCGCGCGCTCGGTGCCGCGGACGACCGCACGCGTGTGGTGCAGCATGTCCTCGAGCGTCACCGGAAGCGTGTTCTCATATCCGAGGACGACCATGCCCAGCGAATCGCCGACGAGGATCAGATCGACGCCGGCCCGATCCAGCAGCCGTGCCGTGGTGGCGTCGTAGGCCGTCAACGCCGCGATCTTCTCCCCGCGCGCCTTTCTCTCTTTGAGATCCGGGACCCGAATGGGATGGACGCTCATGAGCTGAGCTCAGTAATGCAAGATGCAAAATGCAAAATGCAGATCGGATTCAGGCGCGGCGTCTTCGCTTTTGCATTTTGAATTTTGCATTTTGAATTACTTGATGGCCGCAAACGTCTTCGTCAGCCACGCGCCGACGGCGCCCGAAACGTCCTTGCTGACGTTGCGGTTGGTCAGCGAGGGATACTCACCGAGATCGCCGGTGAACGCGGGAATGAGCAGGTGGTTGATGCCGCGGATGACTACCACTTCCACTGACTTCGAATCGCTCTTCCTCGCGAGGTCGGTGAGGCGATCCGCATGGGCGGGCGGGATCTCCTTGTCGAGCGCGCCGTGCACGATCAGAATTGGCTGTTTCAGATCGGAGACCGTCTTCGTGGGATCGAACATCAGGTAACTGTGAAACCACGGGGTGTCGGCGTCACGCCGTTCGTTGGCCGGAATCGATTCCCAGCCCTTCCCTGTCATGACCGCTGACTGAATCTGCTTCTGCAGCGCGATCTTCTTGGCGCGCTCGGCGGCGGGCAACGACAACTGATTCAACTCGTACTGCTGTTGCTCGAGGTTCAGCTCGGCTCCCGTGGTGGAGGCGCCTGCGATCGAGGCGACCGCGGCGATGCGCCTCTCGCGGTTGGCAGTCAGGATGGCGATCCA
>DASRJR010000388.1:0-4718 GCA_035649395.1 Vicinamibacterales bacterium | reverse complement strand
CAATCGCTCGTTCGCGCACAACGAGGAGAGCAACGTCTGCGTCTACGATCGCGGGTTGGCGCGGGAGCTCGAGCGCATCTTCCATGAGGATGCGCGGCTGTGCGATCGCGTCGACATCGAGGACTGGAAGCGGCGCGGCGTTTTCGACCGCATTCAGGAATTCATCGCGGCGTTCATGGAAGAACAGGCCTGACACCTTCAGGCGGCCCGTGCCGGAGTATAGTTCTGGCCAGTGTAGGCCGGGTCCGCCTCCGCCAAGGCGACGGCGCGACCGCCCGAGGGCGTTGCGTGGAGGCGGTCTTTCAACCCGGCGAGGAGCGACTCAAATGAGCAAGACGTTCGTAGCAGTCGTGGGCTGCTTGATGACAGCGTTTGCGGTGACAGCCGGCATTCGCGCGCAGGCGCCGGCGGCGCAACCGGCGGCGCCCGCGCCTCCGAGCGGCAGCATCGTCGTGGCCAATCCGACCTATACGTCGATTGCGCTGGAGATCACCGTCGATCGTCCCGCGGCGGAGGTCTGGAAACGCATCGGCAAGTACTGCGACATCGGCGAATGGTTCCAGATCCCGTGCATGATCACAGCGGGCAAGGATGGCGAGGTCGGCGCCGTGCGATCCGTGGCCAACGAGGTGCTCGTCGGCAAGACCGAGTTCTCGTACACCTACACGCAGCCGGTCCGCGAAGGGCGGCCGTATGACCTGTATCACGGCACGCTCGAAGCGCGTCCGGTGACGGCGACCACTTCGAAGCTGCTCTACACGTTGATGTATGACAACTCGATGCTCGCGGACGAAGCGGCCCGGCAAGCCGACAAGCAGCGGCGGACGACAACGTTCAACCGCGCGCTGCAGAACATGAAGACCATCGCCGAGGGTGGCACGCTGCCGCCGCCGACGCCGCGCGGACAAGGGGCCCCCGGCGGACGCCCGGGCGCACCGGGACCCGGCGGACGAGCCAACTGACATCGTTTCTCCGGTTCTTTCTCACCTGGTGGGGCGCCCTCGTTCTGGGGGCGCTCGATTCCACGCCCTTCTTCTTCGTTCCGTTTGGCACGGACGCGCTCGTCGTCTACCTGGCCGCGCGAGATCGGTCGCTGTTCTGGCTGTATCCGGTGCTGACGACTGCCGGCTCGATCGCCGGCACCGTGCTGACCTACACGATCGGCGTCACGATCGGCGATACAGGTCTCGTCCGGTTCGTACCGCAGCATCGCCTGGAGCGCTTGCGCACGCGGGTGAAGGATATCGGCGCGATCGCGATGGGCATCTCCGCCGCGTTGCCGCCGCCATTTCCCATGACGGCGTTCGTGTTGACCTGCGGAGCGCTGAAGGTCAGTCGCGCTCGGTTCCTCACCGTGGTCGCGGTCGCGCGCCTGGTCCGGTTCGGCGTCGAGGCGACGCTCGCGCGACGATACGGTCGATCGGTCGTTCGGCTGCTCGAATCGGACGCGGCGCAGCGGATCATTCTCGGCCTCGTCGTCGTGTCGATCGCGGGCACCGTGCTCACGATCGTGCGCGTCTGGAGGAGTACTCGCGCTCGCTGACGGCTCGCGAAGAACCCTGAACCGCCGAACCCTGAACCCTGACCCTGAACCCAAGAACCCTGAACCCGGAACGATGAACCGTGAACCATGAACCGTGAACATTGACTACGTGGTTGCGTGCGCCGCCTCTCGCTGATAGCTGCCGGCGGGCGCTCTGAATGTCGTCGCCAGCCGGTTCCACGCGTTGATTTCGACGACGGCGAACGTCAGCGCCACGAGCTGCGGCTCGTCGAATTGCCGGCCAACCCGCTCGTAGACTTCGTCAGGGACGTGCGTCTCGGCGATGAGGGTGATCGCTTCCGTCCACTCGAGCGCGGCGCGCTCGCGCTCGGAGAAGAATGGCGTCTCACGCCAGGCGCTGAGGGCGTAGATGCGCTGCTCGGTCTCACCCAACGCACGGGCATCCTTCGTGTGCATGTCGATGCAGTAGGCGCAGCCGTTGATCTGCGAGCCGCGGATCTTCAGCAGCTCCAGCAGCGACTGCTCGAGACCGCTGTGCTCGACCGCCTTGCCCAGCTTCAGCATCGCCTGTGCCGCGTCGCTCGTCAGGTATTTGTAAATATCGATTCGGGGTGTCATCTCTCTCCTCCGTGTTCCAAAGCGAAGACGGGCGAGGGAGGCGGCGTGTGACAGTCACTTGGCCACGGAGATCGGGCCACGAAGAACACAAAGAACACTAAGCCGGACAACAAAGAAACCCTTGGTGATCTTTGTGTTCTCCGTGGCCGAGGTCTCTATGTCCTCAGTGGCCCAGGGGCAGCTTGTCGGGATTCACCACGGCATAGACCGCCTGGATCTGCTCGCCGTCGCTCTCGATCGCCAGCAGCGCGACGACCCGCCCGTCGACGCGAATCGACAGCCCGGTTTCGCCGTTGACCTCGACCATCTCGAACGTGGCGTGCTCGCGCAGGAAGCGTTGGCGCAGCCCGAGCACCAGCCTGGTGATCGCCTCGGCACCGACGAACGGACGTGGCCCTGCGGCGGTACGGCCGCCGCCGTCGGCGGTCCAGGTTGCATCGGGAGCGAACAGGGTCAGCAGCGTCTGCTGATCGCGTGCGTGCATCGCCTCGGTGAAAGTACGGAGCAACTTGGCCTTCGCTGCCTCGGTCACCTCGAAACGCTTGCGGGCGCCGCGCACGCGCGTTCGGGCACGATGCACGATCTGGCGGCAGGCGTCTTCGCTCTTCTCGAGCATCGACGCAATCTCGTCGTAGTCGAAGTCGAACACCTCGTGCAGCAGAAACGCGGCGCGTTCCTCGGGGCCGAGCGTTTCGAGCAGGACGAGGAAGGCCATCGATACGTCCGAGGCCAGTTCGAGCGTACGGTCGGGCGGCGGCGGACTCTCGTGCATCAGTGGCTCCGGCAGCCAGGGGCCAACGTAGGCTTCGCGCTCGGTCTTGAGCGCTCGAAGCCGATCGATGGAGAGACGCGTTGTCGTGGTGACGAGCCAGGCCTCGGGGTTGCGAATGGCGGCGCGATCCGATTGGTGCCAGCGGATGTAAGCGTCCTGGACGACGTCCTCGGCCTCGGCGCGCGACCCGAGCATGCGATAGGCGATGCCAAACAGCCGCGCACGGTTCGGCTCGAAACGTTCTGTCGCGGGCTCGACCGTCTCGTTCACGTTCCTCCGCCTCCACAAGCTAAGACGCCGGACCCGGCGCGCCTGTGACAGGCGGACCGAATCTTATCGGGCTGAACCCGACAATAGACATCGCACTCCCGCCCCGTCTCGACGTATTCTTCGAAACGCGGGTGGCCCCGCGATCGACTATCGAGGACTTGGGACATGACTTCCGGTGTGCGTGTAAATCGGCATCTCGGCGCGGTGGGACTGGTCTGTCTGGCCGTGTTCACGTTGACCGTTGCGATCAGCCGAACGGATGTTGCGGGGCAGGGGCGCGGCGCGCCTCAGGGGCCGCCGCAGACCGCGCGCCAGTCGGCCCCGGTCGATCTGACCGGGACGTGGGTGTCGATCGTCTCCGAGGACTGGCGCTGGCGCATGGTGACGCCTCCTCGAGGCGACGTGTCGAGCATTCCGGTCAACGCCGAAGGACGCAAAGTCGCGGCGAGTTGGAATCTCGACGCCGACAACACGGCCGGCAACCAGTGCAAGGCCTATGGGGTCGGCGGGATCGTGCGGCAGCCCGGACGTCTTCGGATTACCTGGCAGGACGATCAGACGCTCAAGTTGGAATTCGACGCCGGCACGCAGACGCGACTGCTCAACTTCGATCGCACGAAGCAAGCGCCGGCCGAGCGGACGCTGCAGGGATTCTCAGCGGCCCAGTGGGAAGGCCCGGGTGTCGGTCGAGGAGGACCGGGTGTCGCAGACGGCCGGCCCGATCCTCGCGTCACCGGTGGCGGGTTGCTCGATCGCGGCGTACCGGGCGGTGGTGGCGGCGGCCTTCGCGGCGGACCTCCGCCGCGGCAGCAGGCGCAAATCAATCGTGGCGGCGATCTCATTGTCACGACGACGAATTTCCGTGACGGTTATCTGCGGAAGAACGGCGTCCCGTACAGCCAGGACGCAAAGATCACCGAGTACATCCATCGGCTGCCGACCCATCCCAACGGCGACAGCTGGTTGCACGTGGTCACCACGATCGAGGATCCGAAGTACTTGGCGCAGCCGTTCTACACCAGCACCTCGTTCCGCCTCGAGCCCGACGACTCGAAGTTCAAGCCGTCGGCGTGCGCGACGGCCGCACCGCTGCCGGTGAAAGCGACCTCGAAGTAGGGAATGCCGTTCGCCGATACAGCTCCAACGCAGATGCTGACGGAGAGTACGGAGGGAACGAAGTTTGTTCACACGGAGCAACGGTGGTAACGGGATTAATCACACGGGGAAGAACGGCGATCCCGTTTCCCCCGTTTCCACCGTTGCCCCCGTGTGATCAACGCCGTTACCACCGTTGCTCCGTGTGAATAAACCTCCGTTGCCTCCGTCTCCTCCGTCTCCTCTCGGAGACTGGAAGTCACACCCATGTTGCGTCAGCGTTGCGCCAGCGACGTGGATGTCGGTCCGCATGCACTAGACAAAAAGGATCGTTCGCGTATCATGGCTGAACGGGCCCACTGCGCGACGATCATCGTCGAGTGGGACCGACGAACACGCACGACGCGAGGTGTGAATGCCCAAAAGCACGACCCCGATCCCGAAATCGACCGCCGCTCA
>DASRJR010000387.1:0-12389 GCA_035649395.1 Vicinamibacterales bacterium | reverse complement strand
GACGCGATCATGCAGTGGGTCCACGACCTTCGGATGCGTGCCGAGGTCGTGGAGGTGGGGAAGAAGTAGGTCCTTCGTGCTTGGTTCTTGGTCGCTTGGTCCGTTCGTGGTCCTTGGTCCGTCCTTAGTTCCGGGTCCTTGCTCCTCACCGCTGGCTGATTGCCGCAGGCGTGCTTGCATTCAGGACTGGGTTCAAAGCGGGGTCTCACTGTGGCTCGGCTGACGCGCCGGTTTACGCCAGCGGGAGATGACCAGATTGTTGTTAGCGTTACTCGAGTCGCACGCCAACCGAACTCGTTCGCGGAGCATCTGGCATGCGAAATGATCTTCCTGGCGGAATGGCCGGAAGCCCCAAAATGAACAGAGCAACCCGGGCGCGCCACGTCCTGATTGGCGGGTGCTTCGCGATCGCAATCGGTGGCTGTGCGCGGCCGCAAATAGTGGCGCGTGTCGATCCCCGCGTCGATTCGCGCGATCAAGGTCGGAATGACCGAGCGCGAGGTACGTGCCATTTTGGGAGCGCCACGTCGAGTGCGCCCTTGGGGTAAGGATGCCGAGATCTACGACTACGCGATCCCGGGATGGGGGTTGTGGAGTCCCCAACTGTGGATTTCGTTTGACCACGGGCGCGTTCATACCGTTCAGGGCAAGCGCTATCCGCTGATTGCCGACGATTACGCGGTGTACGAAGCGCGCGGTGATCGCCCGCTGTTCGAGAGCTCAGACTTCGAATCGACTTTTGCTCGGGCTCGATGAGAGACGTGATGCCCCGTGTGCTCCGGCCGATTCGAGCCGCAGCGCTCATTAAACGCCGATGGCAGCTTCGAGGGAAAGCCGTTCAGCGAGACGTTTCCATCCTCCAAGCGCTGACACAGTGGCGCATGATGGTGCTCACTGAGCGGCTGCGCGCCGAGCGCGCGCTTCAATCGATTGCCGACGCCCGTTAGATCTCGAGACTCGATGACCCCCAGGACCAAGGACTTGTTCAGGCGCTGCGCTTCAACGTCCGCCGCGCCTTCGCCTCCTGCTCGCAACCGGATTGATCCTGCTTCCACCGCTTGTCGAACGCCGCCGCATCGTCCTTGACGACGCCGGCCGATTTCTTGGCGAGTGCGGCCAACACCGCGCGCGCTTCGTCCTCGCTCATGGCGATGGTCGTCGGCGCCATCTCACCAGCGACCCAGAAGCGCACCGCATGCGTCGCCGGCTTCGATCCGTTCGACGGCGTCGTCACGGAAGCCGCGCCGACGATATCGCTGAACCTGAAGACGTGAATCGTCGGCTCGAGCCCCACGACCCACGACACGCCGATCCACAGCGGCGCGACGCGCGCGGCTGATCCCAGCGTGGCGAACTCCTTCTCGATCGCCTCGATCACGAACGAAGGATTGCCGTATCGCTTCAGCGCGGCAATCGGTCCATAGCGCTCGACGTTCATGCGCCTGCGCCATGTCATGACGGTGATGACAAAGCCGACCGCCAACAGCACCGCGGCACCGAGCACGAACAGGTTCAGGTCCCCGCGGAAGCCGCCGGTGGCGATGCCGTAGAGGTATTGCCAGTTGAATCCGAGGACGCCCAGGCCCAGGACCACGAGGATGGCGCCGCCCCCGAGGCCGGCCTGTGTGCCCCGGTGTGCAGCTTCGAGAATCGCGCCTCTCTTCATGGGCACCTCGCGTCTGGAGATATCGGCGCGAACTAGCGAAGGAATCAGGAGGCAGGAATCGGGATTCGGTCTGGGTCAGGTCAGGGGATTCCCGATTCCTGATTCCTTACGTTGATTGGGACAAGAAAGCTACCGAGGCGACCTGAATCGCGTTGAACAGCGCGTGGCTCACCATCGGCGCGACGACGCTTCGTCGTCGCAGATAGACGACGGCCCAGAACGCTCCGAGGAGGCCGGTCGTGATCGTCGCGTCCCAGCCCTGCGGGTAATGACCGAGGCCGAACGCCAGACTGAGGACGATGACCCCGACGATCGGGCCACCCAGGTACCGCTCGAAGCGTTGCAGCAGGAACGCTCGTTGCAACTCCTCGCGGATTCCGCCGGCGAGGATCGCGACGACGCCCAGGAGCGCGGCATCGCTCGCGCCGCCGGTCGCAAGCTCCTCGAACGGATTCACCGGCACGTTGTGCAGCGCCGGAACGAATTGCATCAGTACGGTCATCACCACGGCGACGATGATGAAGACCGGTATCACGAGCAACAGTCCGAGCCTCGCCTCGCCCATCGGGTGACGATGTCCGAGCCAGAGATCCTTCAGGCTCTCGCGGTGCGCTCGCGTAATCACGACCATCATCGCGATCAGGACGACAGTATCGACGGCGCCCAGGAACGCGATGGCTGGCAGCGACGGCTCGGCGCTGAGTCCCCAGCCGGTCGCCTGCATCAAACCCAGGATGCTGAGCTGAGTCGGCACGCTGGAGCACAGCACGACCTCGCAGATCGCGAGAGCACGGCGCTGTCCCGGCGAGAACCGTACGTCCGGCACGTCCCCGGCGACGGCTTCGGGGGGTGCGTAGGGGTTCGGGGAGTGGTCGACGACCTCCTGCGAGACGGGTCCCGGTTCGCCCGGAATCGAAACCGGCAAGGTTTCCGAAGGAATTTGCGTAGGATGCGTAGGAATAGGCCCGTCGGACACGCGTCTTAAGTGTACGAAAGAAACCGGCCTAGGGGTTTACCCCCTCGGGTATTTGCAGAGGTCATGGCTCGGGCATTGACCCGGCAGCCGCACCGGGCCAAATGGTGTAAAAATGACCAGGTAGCAAGCTCCCTAAAGGACTCAACGCATCAATGTCCGCAACAAACGGCGAACGCGTTCTCATCGTTGAAGACGAGCCAAGTACCAGGCTCGGGCTCACCGAGCTCGTACGTACCTGGGGATTCACGACCGACTCGGCGGCCGATGGCGAAGAGGCGCTTCAGCGCATCACCGCCTTCCGGCCGTCCATCATCATCAGCGACCTGGTGATGCCGCGCATGGGCGGCCTCGAGCTGCTCCGCGCGCTCAAAGACGATGGTGGCGATTTCACCATCGTGATTCTCACCGCGCAGGGCAGCGTCGAAACCGCGGTCGAGGCGATCAAAGAAGGCGCCTACGACTACCTGACCAAACCGGTCGAGACGCAGCGGCTCAAGATCCTGCTCGACAAGATCGTCGAGCGGCAGGACACGCTACGCGAGGTGAAGTCGCTGCGCAAGCAGCTGCGCGAGCACGGCAGCTTCGGCCGGATGATCGGCAGCAGCGCGCAGATGCGCAAGGTGTATCAGGTCGTGGAGCAGGCGGCGCCGACCTCCGCGTCGGTGTTGATCTGGGGCGAGTCGGGCACCGGCAAGGAGCTCGTCGCGCAGACCATTCATCAACTCAGCCCCCGCGCTCAGATGACGTTCGTCCCCATCAACTGTGCCGCTATCCCCGAGACGCTGCTCGAGAGCGAAATCTTCGGGCACGAGAAGGGCGCGTTCACGGGCGCGGTCGATCGCCGGCCCGGCTGCTTCGAGCTCGCTGATCGCGGCACGCTGTTCCTCGACGAGATCGCCGAGATGACGCCGGCCACGCAGGTCAAGCTGCTGCGTGTGCTCCAGGAACGGAAGTTCCGCCGGCTCGGCGGCCGCGCCGAGGAGACGGTCGACGTCCGGGTCATCGCCGCGACCAACGTCAACCCGACCGAGGCGGTCAAGAACGGGAAGCTCCGTGAGGACCTCTATTACCGCCTGAATGTCTTCGCCATCGAGCTGCCGCCGCTGCGGCACAGGAAAGAAGACCTGCAGCTGCTCGTCCAGTCGTTCCTGGCCGACTTCAATCAGCGCAACAACAAACAGGTCACCGCGGTCGATGCGACGGCCATGCGGGTGCTCGAGCAGTACAACTGGCCCGGGAACATCCGTGAGCTTCGGAACGTGATCGAGCGGGCAGTCATCCTGAGCTCGGGCGAGTTCATCGAGCCCAAGCACCTGCCGCCACTCGTCACCGATTCGCCCGACGTGGTCAAGCCGACCCTCTCGCTGACCCCCGGGACGACCGTCGAGGAGGCGGAAACACGGCTGATACTGATGACGCTCGAGCACACGCGCGATAATAAGACGCGAGCGGCCGAAATACTGGGTATCAGCTTGAAAACGCTGCACAACAAGTTGAACAAGCTGCGTGGCCGGGCGACGGGGAAGCGTTCCGACGAGCCTGTCGCGCAGTGATCGCACTGATCGGGGGCCAGGCGCCGATAAGTGTAGGGGCCGGCTCGTAGGGGCCGGCTTCAGCCGACCCCGTGCCTTTGAGTTGTGAATGCGCCTGAGCATCCGGTTCAAGCAGATCGTGGGCGTGACGGCCATCGTGGGTCTGGCCGTCATCGGCCTCAGCGGACTCTACGCGACGCGCCTGGCCGACGTCGTCGTACGGGAAAGCTATTCACGCGGCCAGATGCTCGGCCGGCAGATCCTCCACCTTGCTGGAGGCGTCGTCACGGCGGGTGTCGACCCCTACGCCGCCCTGCGTGACGATCCCGGCGTTCGGGCGATTCTCGAATCCAGTCTTTACGGAGAGGACGTTCTCACGGCGGCAATCGTCGACGCCAACGGCATCGTCGTCGCTCACAACATCCGGTCGCAGGTTGGCCAGACGATCAAGCCGCGCGGTGACTTGGCAGCGCTGTCGAACGACAGCCCACTGAACAAACTCATCTTCCTGTATCTCGCCGACGAGCAGACGATCGTCGAGGTCCAGCAGGCGTTGAAACGGGGCGACGAGGATTTCGGCTCCATCCGGATTGGCGTGTCGACGACGCTGATGCGGGAAGAGTTGGACCGGCTGCTGTGGGAAGCGCTGTTGACGGCGGGAGTGGCGTTGGCTATTGCCATCTTCGTCGCCGGTACCCTCGCGCAGCTGCTGCTGCGCCCAATCCACGTTCTGCGAAGCGGCCTGACGCGACTCGGCAAAGGCGAGTTCGGCGTGACGTTGGATCTGCCGCCGGGCGACGAGTTCGGCGAGCTCGGTGATTTCTTCAACACCGTCAGCCAGCAGCTCTCCGCGGATCGCTCGGCGCTCGCTGGTCAGAAGGCGAATCTGCAGTCTGCCGTCGAGCACCTCGAAGACGCGGTCGCGTTGTTCAACCCGTCGGGCGAGTTGTTGTTCTGCAATCCGGCCATGCAGCACACGCTGGCGACCGACTCGATCGGCCAATCGCTGCCGGCGCTCATGCCGACCGGCCATCCGTATCGAACACTTGTCGAGGAGACGCTGGCGACGCGACGCTCACGCGGGCCGATTCAGATTGGGGGGCATCAGACCGACCAGGTTCCGGTGCCCAAGCGGGCGGATGCGACGCAAGCCGTCGGAACCAAGCTCGAGGCGCGCGCCGTGGACGAAGAGCTGGTCATGACGCACGCCATCGTCGGGACGAGCGGTGAGCTCGTTGGCGTGATGCTCGTGTCGCGCAATCTGGCGCAGCTGTCACGCGTGCAGTCCACATTGGCGTACTCGCGGAAGCTCGTCGCGCTAGGCCGTCTGACCGCGGGCATCGCGCACGAGGTGAAGAACCCGCTCAACGCGATGATGATTCACCTCGAGCTGCTGCGGACCAAGATCCGCGGCACGTTTGCAGTGGCGCTGCAGCCCGAACCGGTGGCGGCCGCCGGCGGGATGCTCGGGCTGGGGCCCGGGCGCGCCAGTCCGCTGCCAGCACCAGTCCAAGGCGCGCTCGAACACGTCTCCATTATCGAGAGTGAGATCCGGCGCCTGGATGAGGTAGTGCAGGGGTTCCTGAAATTCACGAGACCGGAGGATTTGCGGCTCCAGCCGGTGAAGATCGCGGCGCTGTTGGAGGAGATCCTTCCAGTGATCGAGACCGAGGCGAGCAAGCACAGCGTTCGGATCAGCGTCGAGGTGCCGCCGTCGTTGCCCGCGGTGAATGGTGATGCCGCGATGCTGCGTCAGGTGTTCCTGAATCTGGCGATCAATGCGTGCCAGGCGATGACGAGTGGAGGGTCGCTCCGGATCGTGGCGGCGCCGTCATCGCGCGGACGCGTCGAAGTGCGGGTGGAGGACACGGGGGTCGGCATCGCGCCGGAGCACCTGTCACGGATTTTCGATCTGTATTTCACTACCAAGGAGCGGGGCACCGGCATCGGCCTGTCGATGGTCTACCGCATCATTCAGATGCACGACGGCGAGATCGAAGTGCAGTCGACTCCGGGGCGCGGCACGACCTTCCGTGTGCTGCTGCCGCGGGCACAAGGATATTGAAATGCCACGAAAGCTTTTGCCACTGGCGTGCTTCGTGCTGACGTCGGCGGTGTTCGCGGCCGGATGCGGGTCGAAGCGCGCGCCGTCGGTGCCCGATGGGCCGCCGCTGGCGATGTCGGAGCCGCCGCCGCGCGTGTTTGCCCCGATCGAGGAGGAGGAGCCGGTCGCCTCGACTCCGGTCGCGCAGGAAACGCCGACACCGGCGCCAAGACCGATTCCGCAAAACCGTCCGCCGGCGCGCCGATCGACGCCCGCGGAATCGGAGCGTACCGAACAGCCCGCCGCGCAAACGACGCCCGTGCCCACACCGGAAGCGCCGCGCGAGCTGCGCGCCGCCTCCGCACCGACCGATGCCGAGTCCGAGCGCAAGATCGGCGACATGCTGCGGCGTGCGAATCAGTCGTTGAACATCGTCTACTACCAGGGCTTGTCAGCGGCGCGGAAAGAACTCTACGACCTGGCCAAAGCGTCCATCAAGGATGGCGAGCAGGCGCTGAAGGAACGCAATTTCCTCTATGCCGAGACGCTCGCTGACAAGGCCGCGAAGCTGGCGACCGAGTTGGCCGGCCGGTGATGACATAGGCGTTGAGCGCAGTCTCGCCGTAGCCTTGGCGGAGGCGGATACCTGCGCGCTAGAAACTCACGCCGATTCCGAAATGCCCGCGAGGCTTTCCGTCCTCGGGCCAGCCGAGATCGAAATTGAACATGAACACGGCGGCACCGAAAAACACGCCGCCGCCGATGCCGCGCTGGAACGGCTGATCGGCGAGCCGCTCGCCCGACGCCCAGATGGTCCCCGCGTCGACAAACCCTTTCACGCCAAAGCGACCAACGTTCAGCGGTGAGGTGAGCGGGTAGCGAACTTCGGCCGTGAGCGCCGCGAGGTTGTCGCCGGCGCGATGGCCGGTGCGATAGCCGCGCAGCGAATCGCTGCCGCCGAGCAGCGGCTGTTCCGCGGCAGGAAGCGGGCCGTCGGCTCGTGATAGCTGTCCGCGCACGGCGAGCACCGCCGGTCCGCCGATACCGACATACCCTCGGGCATCGATCAACCACCGGCCTTGCCCGTCGCGTTCTGAGAACGCCAGCCGCTCCCAGCCGATCCTCGCGTCGATCGCATTGCGCGGGAACGAGGGATCGATGCGCGTGTCGAAGGCGACGTGGACGCCGGCGGCCGTGTGACGTGCGTCGTAGTCGTCGCCGAACTCCACGTTGGCGACGCGCGCGTTCGCACCGACCCGCAGCCAGCCGACCAGCGCGCGATCCACTTCGACGCGAACGTCGCGCCGCAGATCGGCAAGCTCGTAGAACGGGTTCTCGCGCCGGTTGATCGAGGCGCCCACTCGCACGAACGACACCAGACCGCGATCGAACGAACGCTCGACCTCAACGCCCGCCCGCCGCTCGCCGCCCCACGTCAGCGGCACCGAGATGCGACTGCTCGCGCCGATCGCATCGGCAAACGCCACCCGAATGCCGTAGGTGAATCCGTAGCCGTCGGCATACCCGAGCACGGGCAGCCACTGGCTCGCGGCGCCGAGGCGCTTCAACGGCCCCGGGGTCGGATCGTCCGCAGTCACCGCCGCCCGCTCGTCGACGAGGATCACCACGAGAATCTCGGACGCGTGGTCGATCGAGCGAAAGCGGCGACGCACTTCGACGGTGTCGAAGCGGTTGCTCGATCGCAGCTTCGTTTCCGCGTCACGGAGTGCCGTCTCAGAGGCCGCCTCGCCGGTCGAGAGGCCACTGAGCGAGATCACGTCCGCGTCGGGAGTGGTGTGATTGCCGTGAACCCGGATCTCCGCGATCGTTTCCTGTTGCGCGGCCACGGAGGACACGGAGATCAGGGCCACTAAGAACACGGAGATCACTAAGGTCTTTGTGTTCTTTGTGCACTCCGTGGCCAAACTGCCCTTAGTGTTCTCAGTGCTCTCCGTGGCCAATCTCTTGGTGCGCTTGGTGGCGATGGCCCGCGTGGTCACCGCACCCTCGTCGTCACCGTGGCCAGCTTGTAGTCGTGGAAGTCGGCCGCATAGCGCCCATCGAGCTCGCCGATCGCGAGGCTCATATCGAATGCCATGCGGATCGAACGGGGCAGCCACACGCCGGCGAACGCCTGCCCCATCTCCATGACCGCCTGGAAGCCGTCGAGGCGGACGATCGATCGTCCCGGCATGAAATCGAGCGGCAGGTTGTGGAACTCGTACTTGAGGATCTGGTGCTCGGCCGGATCGATCCACAGTGTGACGAGCGCCACCTTGTTCATCTTCGCTTCGATGTCCGAGTCGCGCTTGCGCAGCTCCTTGTTGGGCCGCTCCCGTCCTTCCTTGAACAGCTTCGTCGGGTAGTACTCGACGCGGAGCACGTCGTGTCCTTCGAGCGTTTCGCGTCCGACGAGCGCGTATTGACCGGGATCGAACTTGAACTTCATGAAGTAGGCGGCCGAGATGAACCCAGGCTCGAGGGCCTCGCGAACCGTCGCTTCGGTTGCCGCGCTCGAGGCGTCCGCCGAGCCCCGGCTCACATCGATGCCGCCGGTCCCGGCCGAGACGGTGACCCCATCGCGCCGCTGCTCGCGACGTTGCTCGCGCTTCACCCACTCCTCTTCTGCCTTGCGGCGATCGCGTTCGCCGAGCGTGACGCCGTCCACGCGGATCGGACTCTTGATGAACAGGCCGTCGCGCGGAAACCAGGCGAAATCGCGCTCGGTGCCCCAGATCCGGCGCCCGCCAGTCCCGGTCACCTGCAGCGACTCGCGCTCTTCCAGCACGTATTGCTGCAGCTTCTTCCAGTTGTCATCGCGCCGCGTGAGCACGCGCGACATGAAGGCATCGAGATCACTCTGAGCGGCAGGCGTAGCCAGGGCCAGAGTGAGGCAGACCAGGGTCAGCAGCAGGCGTGCGAACACGTCGACACTCCGCAGGCAGGCATCTCTTTGACGATGACACAGCTCGCGCTGTTTCGCGCTCCACGACTGCTCAGGGCAGCCCTTCCATGAAGCTCAGGGCGAGCCCGTCGACGAGCTCAGGGGCCAGCCCTTCGACGGACATCAGGGCCGACCCCTTCGACGGAGATCAGGGCGAGCTAAAGCCTTGATTCCCTAAGCCCTGTCTGAATCCTGAATCCTGGTTCCTGATTCCTGTACAATTGCTACATATTGCGCGTGCCCTAAAAGAAAAGCTCTATATGTTGTGGTTTTGCTATTGACAAGGGGGTAAACGGGGGGCACTATGTCCCCCGCGCTCAACGCCATGTAGACGGGCTGGTACCTCCCAGGGATCGGCCCCGGCCAAGGAAGCCTTCAGGACGTCTCGAGCGCACACCACCACAGATTTCCGGGATGACACCAGCGGGGTAGGTGCGTCCTATTGAGCAAGACCGAGATTCGGAGGAGAGCATGGAAAGAGGCCCCGCCCGCGAAGCCGCAGCCGCTCAGCAGGCGACTCAGAATAGCGCTCTCGACCCGTCGGCCCGCGCGCGCAAGACTGCAGAGTCGAAGCCGCCGCTGGTGCCCGGGCTCGAGTTCCCACGCTATTTCACCCTGCCTGACGTGGATCCATTCGACGAAGTCGAGTGGGAGATCCGCGCGGCCGTGATTGGCAACGAAAAGGGCAGGGTCGTTTTCGAGCAGCGCGATGTCGAGATTCCCAAGGCCTGGTCGCAGCAGGCCACCAACATCGTCGTCTCCAAGTACTTCCGCGGGCAGCTCGGCACGCCCGAGCGCGAGCGCAGCGTCAGGCAGCTGATCGGCCGTGTCGTCGACACCCTCACGGCGTGGGCGCGCCAAGACAAGTACTTCGCGAGCGAGGAGGCGCTGCAGTCGTTCAGCCACGAGCTGAAGCACCTGCTGGTCTTTCAGAAGGCCGCGTTCAACAGTCCGGTCTGGTTCAACTGCGGGTTCGAGAAGGCGCCGCAATGCTCGGCGTGCTTCATCAACTCGGTGCAGGACACGATGGACTCGATCCTCACGCTGGCGAGGACCGAGGGGATGCTCTTCAAGTTCGGCTCCGGTACCGGGAGCAATCTGTCGGCGATTCGTTCGTCGAAGGAGCTGCTCGCCGGCGGCGGCACGGCGTCGGGGCCGGTGTCGTTCATGAAGGGCTACGACGCGTTCGCCGGCGTCATCAAGTCGGGCGGCAAGACGCGGCGTGCGGCGAAGATGGTGATCCTCAACGCCGATCACCCCGACATCATCGAGTTCATCAACTGCAAGGTCGAAGAAGAGAAGAAGGCGTGGGC
This sequence comes from Vicinamibacterales bacterium, assembly GCA_035649395.1. Lineage (GTDB taxonomy): Bacteria > Acidobacteriota > Vicinamibacteria > Vicinamibacterales > UBA2999 > Gp6-AA40. Next base: position 1,914 of record DASRJR010000387.1, on the reverse strand, counting down.
GCTGATCGATGCCGGCTACGACGGCTCGTTCACCGGCACCGCCTACACGTCGGTGTTCTTCCAGAACTCGAACAACAGCGTGCGGGTGACGGACGACTTCATGCGCGCGGTGCTGGACGACGGCGAGTGGACAACGAAGCGGGTGACGGACGGGCAGCCGGCAGAGACCTACGACGCGCGCGAGCTGATGCAGGGCATCGCCCAGGGCACGTGGGTGTGCGGCGACCCTGGCATGCAGTTCGACACGACCGTCAACGAGTGGCACACCTGCCCGAACACGGCGCGAATCAACGCGAGCAATCCGTGCTCCGAGTACATGTTCCTGGACGACTCGGCGTGCAACCTCGCGTCGATCAACCTGATGAAGTTCGTCAAGGAGGACGGCGAATTCGACGTGGCGGCGTTCAAGGCGGCCTGCCGGACCCTGATCACCGCGCAGGAGATCATCGTTCCGAACTCGAGCTACCCGACCAGGGCGATCGAGCGTAACTCGCACGAATACCGTCCGCTCGGCTTGGGCTACGCCAACCTTGGTGCGCTGCTGATGTCGCGCGGTCTTCCCTACGACAGCGACGAGGGCCGCGCCTACTCTGCGGCGATCACCGCGGTGATGACCGGTGAAGCGTACGCCCAGTCAGCAAAGGTGGCGCGCGACCATGGCGGTCCGTTCGGCGGCTTCGAGGCCAATCGCGAGCCGTTCTTGCGCGTGATGCGCAAGCACCGCGACGCGGTCGGCGAGATCAATCCCAAGCACGTGCCCACGGATCTCTATGCCGCGGCCAAGCAAGCCTGGGACGAGGCGGTGGAGCTCGGCGAGGACTTCGGGTATCGCAACGCGCAGGCCACCGTACTCGCGCCCACCGGGACCATCGGGTTCATGATGGACTGCGACACCACGGGGGTGGAGCCGGATATCGCGCTGGTCAAATACAAGAAGCTGGTCGGCGGCGGGTTGATGAAGATCGTCAACAACACCGTGCCGATGGCGCTCGAGCGTCTCGGATACACGGCGCCGGAGATCGATGCCATCGTCCATCACATCGACGAGCAGGAGACGATCGAGAGAGCGCCGTTCCTCAAGGACGAGCATCTGCCGGTGTTCGACTGCGCGTTCAAGGCGGCCAACGGCGACCGGTCGATCCACTACATGGGTCATATCCGCATGATGGGTGCGACCCAGCCGTTCATCTCGGGCGCGATCAGCAAGACGGTGAACGTGCCGCGCGAAGCGACGGTCGAGGACATCGAGAAGGCCTACATCGAGTCGTGGCGTCTTGGCGCGAAGGCGATTTCGATCTACCGTGACGGCAGCAAGCGCACGCAGCCGCTGAACACGTCGAAGGCGCAGGTCGCCGACACGCGGAACGTCGGGGCTGGCTTCCAGCCCGAGGTCAGGGAAGTGGTGAAGGAAGTCGTCAGGATCGTCGAGCGTCCGCAGCGGCGAAAGCTGCCCGACGAGCGCAACGCGATCACGCACAAGTTCGACATCGCCGGCCACGAGGGCTATATCACCGTCGGTCTGTTCGATGACGGGACCCCAGGTGAGATCTTCCTGACGATGGCCAAAGAGGGCTCGACCATCTCGGGCTTTGCCGACGCGTTTGCGCAGGCGATCTCGTACTCGCTGCAGTACGGCGTACCGCTGCAGGTGCTGGTCGACAAGTTCAGCCACGCGCGCTTCGAGCCCTCGGGGATGACCAAGAACCCCGAGGTCCGCTTTGCGAAGTCGATCGTCGACTACATCTTCCGCTGGATGGCCACGAAATTCCTGTCGCCTGAAGCGCAGTATCGCGCCGGCGTGAACATGCGTGAAGAGCCGGACGAGGCCGAAGCGACAGATGTAGTGTCCGGCTTTAGCCGGACTGAAACGAGCCGGACCGAACCATCACTAAAGACCGAAGCGAAGCCGCGTGC
>DASRJR010000386.1:0-12864 GCA_035649395.1 Vicinamibacterales bacterium | reverse complement strand
GTAGTCGCCGTGCCGTGCCGGATCGTACCGATCGCGATCGCGGCCATCGTCGACGCCCTTCTCCCAGCCGTCGCTGTAGCCGCGCGCGAACGCCGGCTCCTGATAACCGCGGCCGCCACCGCCCAATCGGCCGTTGCGTCCCCAGCCGTCGTTATCCCAGCGGCCCTGATCGTTCCCGCGATCGCGAACACGGCCGTAGCCATCGCGATAGCCGTTTACGAAGCCACGTCGGAACTCGTCGCGATAGGCATCGCGGGTGCCGTCACGATTGTTGTAGCCAGCGTTCCCGTCACGATAGACGCGACTGACTTCGACGCGATACGCGCGTCCGTCGCGTGCGTCCTCTCGGCCCTGCTGCACGCCTTCGCGATAGCCGCGCTCGAACGCGCGGCCGCCGAAGCCTTGTGCGCCCGCGGCCGTCGCCAGCGCGACGCACGCAGAAATCACAAGCAGCAGCGTCTTCCAGTATCGTGCACCCATGATGATCGTTCTCCCGGAGCTGGCACAGACGCTTTGTGCAAACGATACGCCACGTCGATCCGTGGCCTTTTTGCTCCGATGATCGAGCGATCGGGAAGCTGAGCTGTCCTCTCTGTAGAGCGCATTACCCATGACTGCGAGTTCCGAAGTTCCCGAGTTCCCTCAGTTCCGCAGTTCGAACTACGGAACTTTGGAACCACGGAACTTTGGAACTCCGGAACTCTTGAATTCGCACGCGCTCAGTCAGACCAAACCATGAGGTGCCCGCCGTCTGGCATCTGGCCATCGACCAGCAAGACTGGACCGAACCGCTCGATCTCATCGACGGTCACCGAGCTTGGCGTGCGCACTTTCAGTCCGCTCTCGTTAGGTTGATCTTCGAAAATGACGTCGATGGGATCGTCGCTCAGACGCAACAGCCAGAACGGCACCTCGAGTCGCGAGAGCCGTTCTTCGCGAATGTCCCATCGCAGCACGTGCAGCGTCTTGAGCTCGCCGGCCGCTTTGGTGTCGGGCGGGCGGCGTGAGAGCGTCAGGCTGCCCGGCCGGATGTCGAGCACGGGCTCGGCGTGCTGGAATCGCGCCCGCACGTCCTCCATGACCTTCGCCGCCGATGTCCCATCCATCGACGTGTTGTCGACCATGGACCGGAACGCCCACACGGCCACGACCACCACCGCGATGACCACCATCACGATGGAACCGAGCACGGCGAAGAGGATCGTCTTCTGCGTCTTGGTCATAGAGCAGGGCCTGATTATGCGCTAGCGTAGCTGGTGATACGAGTCGTTCACGGTTCAAAGTTCACGGCTCACGGTTCAGGGTTCAGGTTCGGGGTTCAGTCCGAACATGGTTCATGTCATCAAGACCATCGACGCCCACGTCGGCGGGCAGCCGCTTCGATTGATCGTCGAGGGTGTCCCTGCTCCCCCCGGTCGGACCTCGGCGCAGCAGCGGGACTGGTGGCGCCGGCAGGCCGACCGGTATCGACGCGCACTCATCTTCGAACCGCGCGGTCATCAGGACATGACGGCGTCTCTGCTCACGCAGCCCACGACGCCGGGCGCTCACGCCGGTCTGGTTTTCATGGACGCGGCAGGATACCCGTCGATGAGCGGCCACAGTGTGATCGCCGCCACCACCATCGCCTTGGAGCGCGCGCTCATCGTCACTCCTGGTGGCACTGATGGTGAGACGACGCTCGCGTTCGACACGCCGGCTGGCACGGTGCAGGCGACCGCGCGTGTCGAGAGACGCGGCGGGCAGATCTCGGTCGACTCGGTGGCGGTGACGAATGTCCCCGCGTTCGTCCACGCGCCATCGTGCCCCGTGGCGCTCGGCACTCGTGAGGTGCGCGTGGATCTCGCGTACGGCGGCGCCTTCTACGCCATCGTCGACACAGAGGCGGTTGGCGTCCCGCTCACCACGAAGCGCTTACCGGAGCTGCGCCGGATGGGCGTCGAGATCTGCGAGTCCGCACGCAAGACGCTGCAGCCAGTGCATCCGCTGGACGGGTCGATCGCCGGCGTTGCCGGCGTCATCTTCACGGCGCCGCCGACCGACCCGGAGGCGCATCTTCGAAACGTCACCGTGAAATGCAGCGGCTCGATCGATCGGTCGCCTGGCGGGACTGGAACGTCAGCGGTAATGGCCGTCCTCGACGCGATGGGACTGCTCCCCGACGGACTGCCGTTCGTCCACGAAGGCCTCGGCGGCGCACTGATGCGCGGCCGCGCCGTGCAGCGCACGGCCGTCGGCGACCGCCCCGCGCTGGTGACACAGATCGAAGGCGCGGCGTGGATCACCGGTGAGCACACGTTTCTGCTCGATGACGATGACCCGTTGGAGGAAGGCGGATTCTGAGTGCTGGCACGCCTGGAATTTCCTGAACCCGATTGAACCCTGTTCGGTTCCCCCCTCGCCATCGTTATCTCCCGCTAGGAACATGCCCCACTCCCCCCAGTGGCATATTCTCGACAACGAGTTCGCGACGGCGGACGCGGGCTTGCGCCCGCCGGCACGTCGCATTGCCGACGGAGCGCGCCGGCTCGCGATCGCCAATCTCGATCGCGCCGATCCTCCGGGCTATACGCCGGGTGGCGTGCCGCGGCTCGCCGACTTCAACGCCAATCTGTTTCGCATCACGCCCGAGCCGCGCATGCCGCTCATCCGGGTCGCGTGCGCGGCTGACGGGTTCGATCCGAGCGTGCACCCGATCCAGTGGCGGCTCGTGTGCCGTCACGTGTTGTGTCGTCACGTCGACGTTGGCGGGTTCCGTTATCGTGCCGCCAGCGAGACGTTCGAGCTCGAATGGCGCGGGGAGAGCCGCGCCCCGGACTTCACGGTGTTCGGTCCCGATTGCACCTATACCTATAACGACGATCGGCGGGTGCTCGGCGGACACGGCCTGTTGATGGTCGCGACCCGGATCGGCGCGACGACGCTCTGTGACTATGTGCACCTGCGTGTGTCGGGAACGAACCCGACGCAAGCGGACGTGTTCGCGTATCTCTACGACGCGTTGGCGGCGCACGACGCCAACGTTATGCACATGGCGCGCGCCATCTTCGAACGCGACAGCGCAATCAATCAGTTTGCCTCGCAGCCGCAGCGTGCGGCGGCGATGACGTTCACGCGGCGGCATCATCCCGAGGCGATGCAGCCCGAGTGCCGCGTCCGCTTCGACTGGCCGGACGATCCGCCCGGCTTTCCCGTCGCGAGCTTCGACTTCGGCATCGGCCTGTCGCAGTTCAGGCGAACGAACGGTCAGCGCATCTGCGCGGATCTCGTGTGGGACTGGCGCGAAAACGTTCGGCTCGTCACGAACCAGTTCCTGAAGAAGCTCGCCAGAAAGACCGTCGCCGGCATGACCTGGCAGCACCTTGCGCTCGCGGCATGGGCGTCTCACCACGGCGGCGGCGACGCCGCCGATCGATACGCGCGGCACTTGCTGCTCAGCGACGAGGGCGCCCGGATCTCGCTCGCGACGATGCCGGCGGCGCCGCGCGTGGCTTCGCTCGATTCCGCAACCCCGCTCGCCCCGCCCGCGTGCTGGCTGGTGTAGGGCTGCGGCTATTCCCTGTTCTCAGGACTCAAGACGTCTGAGGTCGACTCCGTTCGCGTCGCGTCGGCCGATCGCGCCATGCGGAACGTCAGGAGCAGCGAGCCAAACCGGAGGCGGTCGCCGTCATTGAGTCGTGTCGGCGTGGTGACCGGACGCTCGCCGACAAACGTGCCGTTCTTGCTGCCGAGATCTTCGAGCACCGCATCGGCGTCAACGGTGATGCGGGCGTGGCGGCGTGAGACGGTGGTGGATGGCAGCTCGATCACCTCGGGATCGCCCCGGCCGAAGAGGTTTTCGCCGTCGAACAGTTGAAGGCGTTCGGTATCGCGAATCAACCAGCCGCGCACGCGTGGTCGCGCGGCCGCCCCGGCCGAATGCTGCGGCTCCGTGGCCGGGCAGATGAACGCATAGCCGTAGCCATGGACGGTGCGAATGAACTGCGGGTCGGCCGAGTCGTCGGCGATGACGCGGCGGATTTCCGAGATCAGACTATGCAGGGTAATCTCCGATACGAACGTGTCGGGCCAGAGACGCGAGTGGATGTCGTCTTTGGAGACGGCCTCGGGTCGACGGTCGATCAGCAACGTGAGCAGGTCGAAGGCTTTCCGCGTCAGCTTGATCTCGCGGCCGGCGCGCGACACCTGACGCGTGCTCGGGTCGAACGACAGATCGCGAAAGATGAGCGGCAACGCGCCCAGTATCGGGTATGGCGCCGAAATCCGCCAGGGGCCGTGGCCCGTAAGATCCCAAGTGGAGCTCTTGCCTGGCCGCCGTCGGGCCACGCACAAAGACCGCGAACGGCCCGAGTACAATTCGCGATCGATGCGGCCCCGGTCCATTCTCGTCGCCATCGCGCTGCTGCTCCTGGCGGTGGCCAACGCCGTCGCGCATCCGGCGCCGTTCAGCTATCTCGATATCGTGTTTCGCAACGGCGCCATCGAGGGGTCGCTGGTGGTGCACATCATCGACGTGGCGCACGAGCTCGGGATCGCACCGCCCGAGCGGCTCCTGGATGAAACCCTGCTCGAGCGCGAACGCCATCGCATCGGCGAGCTGCTCGAGCCACGGATTCTGCTGCGATCGGATCACCGGATCCCGATCCAATGGACGAGCATGGAGTTGCAACGCGAGCAGCTCGCGCTGCGCTTGAAGTACCGGATCCCGAACGAGCGCCCGGGCGCACTGACGATCGATACGAATCTCTTTCCATACGATCCGGTGCACCAGACGTTCATCAACATCTACGAGGAGAACGATCTCCGGCAGCAGGTCATCTTCAACGCCACGACCGCGGAACACACCTACTACCTGGGCACCGCTCGCGGCGCTCTTGCGGTGATGAAGACCTTCATCCCGTCGGGCACGCATCACATCCTGATCGGTCCCGATCACATCCTGTTCCTGATCGGTCTGCTGCTGCTCGGCGGCTCGTGGCTCGCCCTCGTCCGCATCGTCACCGCGTTCACCATCGGGCACAGCATCACGCTCTCGCTTGCCGCGCTGAATCTGGTCTCGCCGCCGGCGAGCATCATCGAGCCGGCGATCGCGCTCAGCATCGTGTTCGTGGGCGCCGACAATCTCGTCCGCGGCGACGGCCGCGACCTGCGCGCCTGGGCCGCGCTCGCGTTCGGCCTCGTCCACGGGTTCGGCTTCGCCAACGTGCTGCGCGAATTCGGCCTGCCGCGCGAGGCGCTTGGCTGGTCGCTGTTCTCGTTCAATCTCGGCGTGGAGATCGGTCAGCTCGCCGTGGTGCTGCTGGTCACGAGCCTGCTCGCCGCGATCCGCCGTCACAGCGACGTCGTCGGCGCACGCGTCGCGATAGCGGGATCAGTCGTGGTGATCTGCGCGGGGACGTACTGGTTCGTGCAGAGGGTGTTCTTCGTATGAAGTGAACGCATGTTCTATCGCCACCGCCGCCACCACACCGCCGATACGGCCAGCTGGTGATCGAAATCAGTGCGGCCGAACCCCCGGCGCGCGCGGTGATCGGCGCGAATCGTGATCTCCGGTGTCAGGCGGAAGCCGACGGTTTCCTCGACGCCGTTGAGAAACTGATCTTCGAGTACGGCGGCCGGGGTGAGCGCGGGTGCCGTCATACGCTCGACCCGCATCGCCGCGAACCAGCGCGGCGTGATCGTCTGCTGTCCCTGCACGAACCATCCCGAGGCGGCGACGTCACCGACACCGGTTTCCATGGTGTCGCGGATCCACTCGCCGAGCAGACGCGTGTAGCGGAACGCGACTTCCGATTCGAGCGTGACGATCGTGGCATCGCGGTTCTGCGTAATCGCCGGGCTCTCGCCGGCCCGCTGCCAACCGCCGCGACCGAACGAGCCGCCGACGCGCATGCCCACGATCGGCGTGACGCCGGCGCCGACGACGACGTTGTTGAAGCGCGGCGGGTTGGTGTTGGCGAACACGCGGCGCGTCCGCAGCGGCGACGTGTCGATAATCGCCGCACGTGCATCCCATCGTCGCCCCGACACGCTGGCATTTGCGCCGTAGGCGTAGACCGCTCCGAGCAGCGTCGGCCGCGGCGTGCCCGGTTCCACTGACGGCAGCGGGACGAACAGCGAGGACGGCAGCGAGACCGTTGGATTGAGCTGTGGTCGAAGCATCATGTTGGCCAGGCCGATCGGCGACGGGATCAACCCGGCATCGACACGCAGGCCGATCGGCCCTGGCCGCTCGTAGCGAACCGTGGCGACCCAGATCTGCCGGTTCCATTCACCCGCCGGCGTCCGCTGCACCCATGGCCGCACGATCGCCTCGAACCCGGCCCCCATCCCCATCGACATCACCGCATCCATCGTGATGCCCGATGTGACGGAGCCGTCGATCACCCGTGTGCGATCGACGACGACCGCCGAGTCGACGGCGACGTTCTCCGGGCGGGCGAACTGACCAGCGCCCGCCGGCAGGACCGCGGCCAGAAGGAGAACAGTGGAGCAGTAGAAGAAGTGGCGCACCTATGCGGATGCTTCCCGTCCCAGCAGCGCCTGGAGCTGTCGCTCCGGCGCCGAGGGTGAAGCAGCCAGCGCCGTGCGCAGCGCGTCGACGGTCTTGGGATCGAACTGCGTTCCAGAGTATCGCTGCAGTTCCACGAGCGCAACCGACGCGGCTCGGGCCGGGCGGTAGGCGCGGGCGCTCGTCATCGCGTCGAAAGCGTCGGCGACGTGCACGATCCGCGCCTCGAGCGGGATATTGTCGCCGAGCAGCCCGTATGGATAGCCCTTGCCGTCGGGCCGCTCGTGATGCAATTCGACGATCGCCAGATGAGGTTCGAGGAACGGGACCTTCCGCAGGATCCGTGCACCAAGCCCCGGATGACGCCGGATCTGTTCGAACTCGTCCGACGAGAGCGGTCCCGGTTTCCGCAAGACGTGATCCGAGACGCCGATCTTGCCGATGTCGTGGAGGAGTGCGCCGAGGCGAATGACGTCGACCCCCGCCTCGCTCAGGTGCATGTGCCGCGCGATGAGCACCGACAGCGCGCTCACGCGCTCGGAGTGGCCAGCGGTGTACGGGTCGCGCGCGTCGAGCGCTGCGGCGAGCGCGCGGATCGCGCCGACGTATGCCGACTGCGTTTCGGCCTCGGCCTGAATCAGCCCGGTCATCAACTTGTTGAACGCTTCGGCGAGCGCGTCGAGCTCGCGGCTCGTGCCGGTGGCTTCGAGCGTTCGAGCGAAGTCGCGCGTTGCCGTCATCGTCGCGATGTCGCTCGAGACGCGCTTGATCGGATCGGTGAGGGCGCGCGCGAGCCACAGGCTGCCGAAGAACGCCAGCACCACGCTGCCGAACGCGACGGTGCCGAGGGCGAGTAAGGCTTCGCGCGTGGCCGTCCTCGCGGCCGCGTCGATGGACGTCAACGAGTAGATGCGCGCCGGTCCGGAGGCGAAGAGCGTCCGGACGGCGTACTCCTCGCCATTGAGACGGCGGGTGGTTCCCGGGTCGCCTTCGCCGGCGAGCAGATCGCGCGTGACCTCCTCGGCCACCGTTCGTGCCACGACGCTGCCGTTGACGGTGATGACCACGCCGGCTTGGGCCAGACTCGCGAGCACGCGTGCATACGCGTTGTCGAGCGTCGTCCCGAGAACGAGCGTGCCGATGTCGCGGCCGGCGGCCTGCAGCGGCGCGCCTGAAACGCGGAAGACGCCACCGGGGACAACCGCAACGCTCTGAAACGCCGTCTGGCTGCGCGCCGACAACACGACCCGCTCACCCATCGGCCACTTCTGACGTGCGGTGCCGGCACTGGCCAGGACGCGTGAGTTCGTGTCGAGGACGGCCAGCACTTGATCGGCAGTGACGCCAGCCAGGCGATCGAGCTGCCGTGCAACGATGCGGCGCAGTTCCTGCTCCTGCTCGCGTGACGAGACGAATCGCGTGTCGGCGAGATACGCGTCGAGCGCCGCCTTGAACGCCGGCGCTTCGGCGAGGAATTCAATCGTTGCCAGCTGATCCTGTTCGCGGCGCGCCTCGAACGCCGTGAAGACGCGGGCGCTCACATCCAGCTTGACGGTCTCGGCCGCTCTGACGCGATCGCGCGCATCGACGACCAGCACGATGAAGACGATCAGCAGGATGACCGCCACCGTGGCGAAGATCACGCCCATCGTCCGCCCGACGAGACGTGGGGGCTGCTTCACTGCGGTGGGACAGGGAGGACGAAGTTCGCTTCGGTGACACCACCGGGGTCGATGCGGAGCGGGTCGGTGGTATCACCGAGCCGCTCGTGCCACGCCGTAATTTGCCGGTTTCCGGCGGGCACGCCATCGAGCTCGAAGCGGCCGTCTTCGCCGACGACCGCGAACCAGGGGTGGTTGAAGACCATGATGGTCGCGGTCATGTGCGAGTGGATGTCGCAGAACACCTTCACGATTCCCGGCTTCGACACCAGCACCCGCCGTGAATCGCCGCGGGGATAGCGACCGAGGTTGAAGGTCTTGGCGCGCGAGAGCGAGAAGACGTTGTGATAAATCGGATCGTCGTTCGGGAAATCGACGGTCGATCTCACTGGAACCGCCACAACCCGTGGAATGAAGTTCTCGTCGCGCTGTCTGATTTCGACATTCGTCGGCTCCGTCGGCGATGCCGGCGCGTCCTTGAGGAAGACGACGACGTGGCGAAGCTCCGACGCCGGCGCGAGCACCGGTTGTCCCACCGCCCGCGACGGATAGGGCGTCGAGGGGCGCCTTACGGTGACGGGAATGCCGATCTCGACGCGCCCGCGCACGACGCCCTTCCCCGTGCCTCCGAGTTGCGCAGCACTGCGCTGCGTGCTGGCTGCCAGAGCCAACAGCGAAACCGCCACCAGGACGCCGACCCTGCGGAGGCGCATCGGCTGCACATTCTACCGGAGGCTTCTCCCTGTTCTCCCTGATATCGTTCCTTCTATGTCCAGCTTTATGGCGTTGGCCCTGACATTTTTGGCGGGTCAGCCCACACTCCAGCTTTCCGCGTCCCCCGGTCCAGGGGTGTCCGAGGCGCTGGCCCGGGAGCGGGCAGCCATCGTGCGCGAACTGCGGTACCAGCTGTCGTTTGCGATTCCCGCCGATCGCCGTCAGCCGGTTGAAGGCCGTGTCGTGGCGCATGTGCAGTTGAAAAGTCCCCACCGGCTGGTGTTCGACTTTGCCCAACCTCGCGAGCGTGTGAAGGCGGTGAAGGTCGGCGGTCGCCTCGTCGACGCATCCGTGGCTGATGGCCACATCGTGATACCCGAGGGCGCCACGCAGGCCGGGAGCAACCGGGTCGAGTTCGAGTTCGCCGCGGGCGACGAGGCGCTGAATCGGAACGACGACTTTCTTTACACATTGTTTGTACCGGCGCGAGCGCGTCTGACGTTCCCCTGCTTCGACCAGCCGGATCTGAAGGCGCGCTACACCCTCACCCTTCAGGTACCGGACGGCTGGCAGGCCGTGTCGAATGGCGCCGAGCGTTCGAAACGGCCAGAGCAGTCCGCGACAGCGATCGACTTCGCGGAAACAGCGCCACTACCCACCTACTTGTTCTCGTTCGTCGCGGGCAAGTTCTCGATCGAGACCGCGACGCGCGGCGGCCGTCAGCTCCGCTTCTTCCACCGCGAGACCGATGCCGCCAAGGTCGCCCGCAACCGCGAGGCGATCTTCGATCTGCACGCCAAGGCGCTTCAGTGGCTCGAGTCGTACACGAAGATTCCCTATCCGTGGGGCAAGTTCGATCTCGTGCTGATTCCGTCGTTCCAGTTCGGCGGCATGGAGCACGCCGGCGCCATTCTGTACAACGCGTCGAGCCTGCTGCTCGACGAGTCGGCGACGCAGAACCAGATGCTCGAGCGGGCGAGCGTGATCTCGCACGAGACCGCGCACATGTGGTTCGGCGACCTCGTGACGATGCGCTGGTTCAACGACGTGTGGATGAAGGAGGTGTTCGCGAACTTCATGGCCGCGAAGATCGTGAACCCCTCGTTTCCCGAGGTGAATCACGATCTGCGGTTCCTGCTCGCGCATTATCCGGCCGCCTACCAGGTGGATCGCACGGCGGGCACCAATCCGATCAGGCAGGAGCTGGCGAACCTCGATGAGGCCGGCCAGTTGTACGGACCGATCATCTATCAGAAGGCGCCGATCGTGATGCGGCAGCTCGAGCTGATTGTTGGCGCCGATCGGTTCCGCGACGGGCTGCGCGATTACCTGAAGCAGTACGCCTACGGCAACGCGACGTGGCTCGATCTCGTGCGCATTCTGGATGCACGCACGCCGGTGGACGTCACGGCGTGGAGCCGCGCCTGGGTCGAGGAGCGCGGCCGGCCCGTCTTCACGACCGACGTCCGAGTCGGCGCGGATGGCCGTCTTGCGTCGATCGATCTCTCGCAGCGCGATCCGCTCGGGCGCGGCCTCGTCTGGCCGCAGCGATTGCGCGTCGCCCTCGGATATCCGGGCTCGGTTCGTGAGCTGCCGATGTATCTGACGCAGCCGACAATGACCGTTCCGGATGCGAAAGAGCTGGCGCGACCGCTGTACGTGCTGCCCTCGGGTGCGGGACTCGGCTACGGCCTGTTCGTGCTCGATGCCGCGAGTCGTGACTACCTGCTCAATCACGTCGAGGACGTGCCCGATCCGCTGACCAGGGGCACGGCGTGGGTCACGCTGTGGGACAACGTGCTCGAAGCGCAGGTGTCGCCGTCGGCCTTTGCGGATGCGGCGATGCGCGCCTTGTCGCGGGAGACCGACGAGCAGAACACCCAGCGTGTGCTCGCCTATCTGACGCGCACGTTCTGGCGATTCCTGCCGACAGACGAGCGCGCGCGGCGAGGGGCGGGCCTCGAGGCGATGCTGCGCGCCGGACTCGAGCGCGCGCGGACACAAAGCCAGAAGGCAGCCTGGTTCAACGCCTATCGAGACGTCGTTCTTTCTCGAGAGGGCGTGGCGTGGCTCGATCGTGTCTGGCGTCGCGAAGAGAAGGTTCCGGGCTTGACGCTGGCCGAGCCCGATGAAATCGCGCTCGCGCTGGAGCTCGCCGTGCGCGAGGCCCCGGGGTGGGAGGAGATCCTTCGTCTGCAGCTCGATCGGACGCAGAATCCTGATCGGAAGGCGCGCTTCGCATTCGTCGCGCCTGCGCTGTCAGCCGATCCTGCGGTGCGCGAACGGGCGTTCGCGCGCTTCCAGTTCCTGGAGAATCGCCGGCGCGAGCCCTGGGTGCTCGAGACGCTGCAGTACCTGAATCATCCGCTGCGTGAAGCGCACGCGCGACAGTTCGTGCTCCCAGCGCTCGATCGGCTGCTCGAGATTCGCCAGACCGGCGACATCTTCTTTCCGACGCGCTGGATGGACGCGACGCTGAGCGGCCACCGGTCGCCCGAAGTGGCGAAGATCGTGCGCGACTTTCTCGAGACTCACCCGGATTATCCGCAGCGGCTGCGATGGACGGTCCTCACCGCTGCCGACGAATTGTTCAGGGTGACGGGAAGTCTCCCGTAGGGGCCGCCTTCAGGCGGCCCGTCCGAAGGCCGGCTGAAGCCGGCTTCCACGTACTACGCGCGAGATGCGTTACGTACTCGCGCCGTGGGGTCGGTACGCGACTCGCGCAACTTCTGAGAGTGGGACCGGGGCGACGGTTGCGCGGATTTCCGCCTGCGTGTGGCGCTCGACGGTCGGCTTGGTCGAGCCGCGGCCTTCCTCACCCCACACCAGCGTGACGTCCGTGCCGGGTGTGCTGACCTCGTTGTCGACGACGGCGAGCGACACCATCGCGCGCTCGTTGTAGATGTATCCCGTATACGTCGACAGGCCCACGACCTTGCCGCCCTTCAACACCTTGTCGAACGGCAGCGTGGCGTAGTTCGCGAGCGGCAGGTCGAGATACTTCGCGACGTCGCCGGCGTGAAACAGCGATCCCATCGCGCGCGCCACGTCGTCGCCGTTCCAGACGAGCGTGACCTTGGTTCGCTTCGGCGTCATGCGCTCGAGCGCGGCGCGGCCGATGAAGTCGTGATCGAACTTGACGAACGGCCCATAGCCCAGATCGTACGGCGTCAGGTAGTACGCGGCGATGTCGTTCGAGTAGAAGCTGCCGCCGAGCGACGCGTTGGCTTCGTAGCTCCTGGCGGTGAGCCACTGCCGATACGGCTTCATCTGCTCGCCGGTGTAGATCGCCGGCAGCGGTGAGGGAATCCATCCGGACTCGAGGCAGCTCGTTGGGTAGGTGCGCGACCCGACCTGACGAAGCCCGAACTCGCGTCCCGCCTCGACGATGGCGTTGCGCACGTCGTCGCCGTGCTCCCACGGACCGAAGAGCTCCCATCCGGGCTGGCCGACCATGCCATGACGCAGCGCGCGCACGTCGTGACCGGCGATGCTGAACAGGCCCATGGTGAAGAAGCGGATGTCGGGCGGCGTCGTGCGCGTGACCGTCTGCATCAACCTCTGGGCGTGCGGTCCCTGCACCTGAAAGCGGAAGAATTTGCGCCGCCCTTGATTCACGGCCGACCGCTCGTCGCGTTCGGCCTTCACGTCATAGCTGCCCTTCTCGACGTGATACTGCACCCAGTTGCCGGCCGGCGGACGACCGACCAGGCTGAATCGGTTCTCCGCGAGATAGAACAGGATGGCGTCGCCAATCACGTAGCCGTCGTGATTGCAGGCGATGAACTGCTTGGCCTGATCGACCTTGAAGTTCTTGAAGCTGTTGACGCCGAGATCGGAGAGCAGCCGGAGCGCATCGGGACCCTCGAGATAGACGTCCGTCATGTGATGCGACTGATCGAACAGCGCACACGTCTCGCGCCACGCCCGCTGCTCGTCGCGCCAGTTCGTGAACTCGTGGCGCACGACCGGAAAGGC
>DASRJR010000385.1:0-9631 GCA_035649395.1 Vicinamibacterales bacterium | reverse complement strand
CGGCAGCGGCTGATCGACATCCTGGCCGCTCTCGCTGGTGCGCACGATCTCCTGCACTGCCACGAACGACGTGTATCGCGTCAGCAGGCTATACGTCAGTCCGAGCGACGTGATCGCGGCGACCCGGTCTTCGTTTGGCGTACTCGGACCGAAGTCCGACAGCTCGGCGATGCGGGTTCGTGCCCAAAGCTGCCGCAGCGCGGCGTGGCTGGCATCGGCACGCGCCGGCGATACGGCCACCGACGTCTGATACATTCCGCGACCAGTCCTGCCTGTGATCTCGACGGACCCGGCTGCTTCGCCGCGCCACTTACCGAACATCACAATCGGGCGGCTCGCGAACAAGTCCGGCACCTGACCCGGTTCAACGTCGTAGGCATTGAACCCATGAAACTTCACATCGATCCCGGTGAGCACCGGCGTGTCGATGTAACGCCGCAGCCGCGCCGCCGCGCTCTCGGCCTCGTCAGGCTCCGTCACGATGAACGGCTCGCCAAGACCCGCGCGCGCGACACCCTCGATCAGGTATCGGTTCACGCTGCTGCCGATTCCGAACGCAAAGAAGTTCACATCGTCCAGGTGACCGCGGACGTAGTCGAAGACGTCGGCTTCAGCCTCGATGTAGCCGTCGGTCACCAGTACGACGGTGCGTGACATCTCGGGCTGGCGTCGGATCGCCACCGCACTCTCGAGGGCCGCCAGCAGTCGCGTGCCCCCGCCGCCGTTCCTCCGTCCGATGAATTCCAACGCGCGCACGAGATTGGGACGCGTCGCGGGAACCGAGACGGGCGACAACGTGTCGGAGCCGTCGGCGAACAGGACGACGTTGAACGTATCCGTCGGGCGAAGCACGTTCGCGAGATCGCCCATCAATTTCTTCGCCGTATTCAGCGGGAAGCCATGCATCGAACCTGAGACGTCCAGCACGAAGATGTACTCGCGCGGCGGCACCTGCTCCGGTTCGACGCTCTGCGGCGGCTCCGCCATCAGCAGGAAGAAGTTCTCGTCGCGGCCCTGATACAACAGCAGTCCGGACGCAATCTCCGTCCCGGCCAGCGAGTACCGGAGGATGAAGTCACGATTGGCTGAGAATCGCTCCGTCTCGGCCAGTGCGATCTCGGCGCGGCCGGCCACGGTCGAACGGACCGTCACCTGATGCGTCGGCGATGCGACGTCGCGCAACGGCACACCCGTCGACACGACACCGGCAAGATGGAACTCACTGCGCGGTGCCTCACCTGCATGCGTGTATAGCGTCTTGACGAACTGGTCCACCGGAGAGGCCTCGTTCCGGGTCTTCTCCGAATATCGCGGCCCCACCACCGTCGGGTAGACGAACTCGTACACGCCATCGGTCGGGACGAGCAGCTCGGTGTATTTCAATTCGACGATGACGGTGTCGCCGGGAAGCACGTTGGCGAGCTTCATCGTGAAGACGTTCGGACGACTCTGCTCGAGCAGCGACGCGCTCTTCCCCTCGCGCTTGGCGGCTTCGAATTCCTGGACGGCCCGCTGGCGCTCGCGAATCCTCGCGACGGTGCGCACGTCGCCGACGGTCATCGTCAAACCGTAGACCGCGGCACGCGTCGAGGCCGGAAAGACGTAGCGCGCGTGAATCGGCCGAGTGCCGCGGTTCTCGTAGACCTGCTTGACGGTCACATCGGCAATCACACCGGCGATGGCGACGTCGACGCGGGTGTCTTTCAACGGCAGGCGATCGATCGACGCATCGCCACCTTCGACGAAGAAGTATGGTGAAAGAGTCTTGTCGGCGGGTGCCCGGTCGCCCTGGGCGTGCGCGCCGAGCGGGACCAGCATCAAACAGACGGCCGAGAGGATGACGCGAAGTGAGGTTCTCATGGCGATCCTGGAACGTGGAAATTGGAAGTCAGAAGTTGGAGTTGACGCCCGGAGTCCTGGCGCGTTCGGCACACACCGACGCGCCGACGCGCCAGGACTCGCTCGTCTTACCTGCTGCCGGCCCGCTCATCGTCGGCGGTCTCCGGATCCGCGCCGTTGTCCTTCGCGGCCTGCTCGACCTCGAACGGCTCTTCCGGCCCGCCCTTGACCGCCTCGACACGCGCGAGGTTCTTCTTCGCCTTCGTGTAGTCCGGACTCGCAGTCAGCGCATCGCCGTATGCCTTCGCGGCGGCCTTGAAGCGGCCCGTGTGCTCGAGTGCCATGCCGAAGTTGTTGTGAAACTCCGCGACGTCCTTGCGCAACTCCGCGGCCTTGGCCAACAGCGGCAGCGCTTCCTCGGCTCGCTTGGCCTGCAGCAACAGCAGGCCGAGGTTGTTCATCGCCCACACGTCGTGCTCGTTCACCTCGATGGCCGCACGATAGGCCTCGATCGCCTCCTCCGTGTCACCCTTCGCGTGATACGTGCGACCGAGCAGCCGATAGACCGCCGCCGAGTCGGGATCGATCTCCGACGCGCGCGTCAGCCGATCGATCGCGTCGTCGTACCGTTTCTGATCGATGAAGAGCCGGCTCTCGTTCATGAGGCTCTTCATGTGAAACGGGTCGATGCTCAGTGCCTGCTCGAACGCCTGCTCCGACCTGGCGTGATCGCCGCTCTTCCACGCGGACAAGCCGAGCATGTAATGCCCCCACGGGTTGTCCGGTCGGCGGACGACGTAGCCCTCGAAGATGGCCGTCGCCTCGCCGTACTTCCTGGCGTGAAATGCCTCTTCGCCGTCAGCGAACGAGCCGCTGATCTTCGGCGCCAGGCTCTCGTCGAATCCTTCACCGTCGGTCTTCAGCACCGTCGCCGCCGCTTTCAGCACCGGTGACGTCTGCGCGGAATCGGGCGATGCCTTCTTCGCCTGCGCCGGCTCGCGCTTCGAACAGCCGACCGCGCCGAACGCCGCGAGGAGCATCACCGCCGTGACATGTCGTATGGGTCTCATCTGCCTTCTCCTGATAGCGACCGCCTGCAGCGGTCAAACGTGTTGCCTCCCTTCAGGGCAAGCGGGCAGCCAGGCAGGGCGTCGAGAGCCGCCGCCGCCAAGTGACGGTGGCCAAATGATTTGTGGAGTTCGACGAAAGCGAAATCGGACGCAGTCGTGTGCCGGCGGACACGAGCCCGGGTGTCCCGCGACACACGGCAAAAGTGTGAAAACGAGCCCTAGTGGTCCCGCTGAGACCCTTTGCTGAGTCCGTGGCGGCGCATGATTTTCAGCAGGCTGGAATGATCCGCCAGGCCCAGGGCTTCGGCCGTCCGCGTGACGTGCCAGTCGTGTTTCTCGAGGGCCGCGACCACGATCTGCCGCTCGGCCTGGGCCTTGAGCGCTTTGAGCGTCCCGGGCGGCGCGGACGCATCACCTGCCTCGTCCCGTTCCTCGCCTCGAATCTCCGGCGGCACGTCCGCTGTGCCGATTGAAGGGCCATCGGAGGCGATCAACATCCGCTCGAGGCAGTTCCGCAGCTCGCGAACGTTGTTCTTGTGCCAGTCGTACGCCGTGAGCAGCGCCACGGCCTCAGGCGCGATCGTCTTCGGGCGGACTCCGAGCTGCACGGCGATCGCGTGCAGCAAGTGATCGACGAGCATGGGGACGTCGGGCGACCGATCGCGCAACGGCGGCACCCGCAACGTGTGAACGTTGAGCCGATAGAACAGATCCTGACGAAAGCGGCCGGCATCGATCTCGCGCTCGAGATCGCGGTTCGTCGCGGCGACCACACGAGCGGTCACCTGAATCGGCCGGTCGCCGCCAAGGCGCGTGACCTTGCGATCCTCGAGCACGCGAAGCAGTTTGGCCTGCGCCGGCAACGGCAGCTCTCCGATCTCGTCGAGGAACAGCGTGCCACCGGTCGCGTTCTCGAACGCGCCACGCCGAAGGCGATCAGCGCCGGTAAAGGCGCCGCGCTCGTGGCCGAACAGCTCGCTTTCCACCAGCTGCTCTGGCAGAGCGGCGCTGTTCACGGCGACGAGCGGCGCTTTCTCTCCAGGACCTCGGCGATGCAGCTCGCGGGCGACGAGCTCCTTCCCGGTCCCGCTCTCACCCACGATCAGCACGCTGCTCGGAATCGGCGCGACGCGCGCGATGGCGTCGCGGAGCGATCGCATCGCAGCGCTCTCGCCGACGAGCGGCGTCTCGCCGTCGAATCGCGATCGCAGCGTGCGCAGCTCGCGGACGAGCCGCCCGCGCGAGACGGCGTTCTCGATTTCCTGCACGACACGTTCGATCGGCTCCGCCTTGTCGACGAACCCGTAGGCGCCGAGCCGTACCGCCTGCACGCAGCGGTCGTAGCTGCCTGTGCCGGTGTACACGATGACCGGCGTGTCGATGCCACGCTGCTGCAGGCGGCGCAGCACCTCGAAGCCGTCGGTCCCCGGCATCTCGAGATCGAGCACCATGCAGTCGATCGGTTCTCGCGCGAGGAGGTCGAGCGCTTCGTCGCCGCCGGCGGCAACGATGGTCTGATACTTTCCGACGCGCTTCAGGTCGTAGGCATACTGCTCGGCCATCGCCGGCACGTCGTCGACCACGAGCACGGACGTGGTCATCGCTGCCCACCTGCCGGAATATCGATGATCATCCGCGTTCCTTTGCCTGGCGTGCTCTCGACGCCGATCGTGCCATGCAGGTCCATCACCAGCCGGCGGACGATCGAAAGGCCCAGACCGGTGCCGCCCTCTTTGGTCGTATAGAAATCGTCGAAGATTCGTTTCGCCTCGTCGGCCGACATCCCACGACCGCTATCGGCCACGGTGATGCGAACCGACGGCAGCTCGTGCTCGCGATTCACCACGGCGGTCGAGACGGTGATGCGCCCCGGCTTCGAGTCCAGGCTGTCGACCGCGTTGGCGATCAGGTTTTCGAGGATACGACGGAACGCGAGCGGATCGCCGACGACGCGAGGCAGATTCGTCAAGTCGGTGCCGACCTCGACGTGCTGGTGTCCCTGCGCGGCACGCACGACGTCGTTGATCAACGCGTTCAGATCGCAATCGCGTCGTTCGACCGGCCGCGACAGCCGCTGGTAACTCGTCGCCAGCGTCTCGAGATACGCGATGCTCGAATCGACCGTCTGGCGCCGCTCGGCGAACACGACCGGCAGGGCCCCCGGTTCGTCGCGTTCGACCTGCACGAGATGACGCATCACGTTGCGGAGTGGAATCAGCCCGTTCTTGATGTCGTGATTGATCTGCCGAGCCAGCTCGCCGACCGTGGCGCGCCGCTCCGCCTCGCGTACTCGCGCGGTACTGGTGCGGAGACGTGCCGCCAGGTCGCCCAGCAGACGTGACAGCGTGCCGACTTCGTCAGTCCCGGGATCGAACTCCACGTCCAGCCGATCGAGATCGAGCACGGCGGTCTTCTCGGCCAGGGCGGCGAGCCGTCCGCTCATTCGCGACGACACCCAGACCGCGAGCAGCAGCGCGGTGGCGCCGGTGCCCGCTGCCGTCCAGAGAAACCATGTGTCGGCGCTGCGCAGGAGCGTGCGCAGCGGCGTCAGCGACTGCGTGACGTCGAGGCGCGCCTGCACGGTCTGCAATGGCGTTCCGAGCGACCCGCTCTGAACGATCGGCACATGCAGACCGCCGACCGCGGAATCGTCTCCGGGCGGCTGTGCCGCGGTGGCGAGCGTGCCACCGGGATAGTGCAGCGTTACAACGATCGAGCGATCCCGCGCCAGCCTGGCGAGAAACTCCGCGTCGACCGCCACGCCGCCGACGATGGTGAACATGCGGTCGCTGAGGCGAAACGTCTCTGCTCGAGCGAGCGCGAGAAACTCACGCTCGGGACCGCGGCTCATCACGAACGCAGGGCCGTGCGCGCTGTCCAATGCCGCCGCGAGCCCGGCCTCGATGCGCCCGTGTTCGTTGCGAAAGTGGCCGGAGCTGACGATGCGCCCGTCGGCGTCCTGAATCTGCAGCATCGACAGCCCGGTGAGGCGCATCGCCGTGCCCGCGTAGTCGAGCAAGTAGTCCCGATCCTGTTCGAGGCCGGCAACCGCCCCGGATCTGAAGCGATTGTCGTTCACCAGCGCGCGCTCGAGCGACGCGAGGCGTTCGGCGATTGCCGCACTCTCGCGCGCGAGATCTTCGCCGATAACCTGGACGACGCGATCGACGCGGCGCTGGTATTCCTCTGAGAGGCGCCGGTTCATCTCATACCGAACGCCGAAGGCGAGCAGGCCGATCGGGATCAGGACGACCGCAGCGAACGCGAGCAGCAGGCGACTACGCAGCGACATCGGTCATCTCGCTGCGCCGGCGGGTGCGACCACCAATCCTCCATCCCACTCCGCGGTGACACCCGATCGCCCGCGGCGCACAATCGCGTGCAGTCGGGTGTCGACCAGCGGCACGATCGTCTCGGCATCGACCCATCGGGCCGCGTCTGACAGCACCTTGAGCTCGCGGCATGGATCGATCGGTTGACTGTCGAGCGCGATCACGTATCCCGCATCGCTGCCCAATCGATGTGCCAGCGCCAGCGCCTCACCGGTCAGACCCGTTGCCCGCTGATACGTACGCCGGGGACGGTCTGGCAGCAGCGCGTCGAGGAACGCCGTCGCGCCTGGGCTCGACGCACGAACCAGGCCGACGAAACGCTCGGCGAGATCACGGGCGACGCTGTCGTTGGCGTCGTAGACGATTCGCGGTGTGGGCGGCGATTGGTTTCGGGGTGGCGTCGCAGCCACCTCGCACTCCGTCCGCATCTGCCACCAGAACGGACCTCGGGCTCCACGCGCCTCTCCCCGCACCGCATCGTCGGCCAGCACCTGACGCTGGTCGTCGGACAACATCGGCGACGAGCGCGCCCGCCCGGGTGAGAGCAGCGCGTGCGTTCGCTGCCAGGCCAGCGGCACTGATTGGAACGACGGCAGCGTGGCGGCGTAGTCGAGTGCGGCGGGGTTGCGTGTCAGCAGGAGGTCGACACCGCGATCGAGCAGGTCGCGCGGGTCGCCGGGCGCGACCAGGAACCGAATGGCGTCGACGCCGTCGCGAGTGATGGTGATGCGGGTCGCCGTATCACCGTCGGGGGCGATTCGACTGGATCGGGTCCCGAGCGGCCAAAGCGAATCGGCCGCTGATCTGGCGATGGCGAGGTCGGGATGCGCGAGAGCAAGTGGCACGTCGACGCGCGGACTTTGCAAGCGAATTGCCAGACCTCGCTCACCGGAGAGGGCAACGGATTGGACGAGGCCACTCACCTCCGGTCGTAGTGTCTCCCCTACGCCGTCGCGGGTCCAACTCGCTCGCACATCGGTCGATGTGACCGGCGTGCCGTCGGCAAAGCGGGCGTCCTCACGCAGCGTGACGATCCAGGTTCGCCCGTCCGCGTCGAGCCGCCACGACTCGGCAAGTCCAGGAACCACACGACCCATGCAGTCGGCGCGGACCAGCGTCTCGTAGAGTTGACGGAACAGCAGCCGTTCGCCTTCGTTGGTCGGGCGCGGGGCGTGTGTGGGGTCGATCCGATCCGTGAGCCCGACGGTCGCGATCGAGTCGCCCCTCGACTCGGCTCGCGGCAGGCTCGACGGCGCGATCAGCGCACATTCGTCGGCAGATGTCTCGGGAACGCGCTCCGAAGGCGACGGCTTAGGAGCCTCCGGCGTAACGGGTGGCGCACTCGGAGAAGGTGGCGGCTGGTCGGGCTGAGGAGATGCCGGCACTCCAGCAGCACCCGCACGTGAGCCGCACGCGCACGTCATCTGCACGCAGATGACGACTACGACCGCGGCCAAAAATCGACCGATCACCGTCACGTCTGTCGGTCATGATAGCTGTGTCGCGGCCTTTGCATTCGAGTGGCCGCTCTTGTCCTTAGGCCTTGGTGCTTGGTTCTTGGCCCGTACCTGGTCCTTGGTCCGTCCTCGGTCCCCAGTCCTTGGTCCCAAGCGGAATGTTGCGGTGTGGACCTGGGTCTATGGACCAGGGACGGACCATGGACCAAGAACGGACCAAGAACCAAGAACGAAGGCCCAAGGACTACGAGGCGCTAGCGTCACTGGCAGCTACTGCCCTTGCGCTCTCCGCGGACCCATGCGGCCAGCATCTGCCACTCGGGGTCGTCGCGGGTCTGCCAGCGTCGAACTCCGTTGTGCGCGTACGAGCCGCCGCCATCCGGATGCAGCGGCTTCAAGAGAAAGCGGCTCTGCACGGGATTCCCCGCGACGATCAGCCGCGAGATCACGCGGAATGCCTGCCGCGCCTCTTCTTCGTTCCAGGTGCTGCGCCCCTCACCAGGGACGGGCGCAAAGCCAATGAGCCCGCCGCCGTGACAGTTGCTGCACTTGATGTGCCCCTCGCGCGGCGTGTTGAACACGTTCTGAACACAGGCACGGAAGAACTCGAAGTCCACCGGAGGAGCCGCCTTCGGCACATAACGGTCAGCTGGCAAACTTCGGATCCATTTCAGAACAGTCTGGTACTCGGGATCCTCGCGGGAGCTCCAGTACGTTCCGCCCGTGTGTCCCAGTCCACCTGCTTTCGGCTCGAGCGGCTTGAGCAGCAGCCAGCTGTTCTCGGGAGTCTTTGTGTTCAACAACTGCGTGATCATCGCGAAGTTCTGCTGCGACTGGGCCGCCGTCCAGCCCGCGTCACTTGCCGGCGTCTCGAGATCGAAGCGCACGCTCGTCTGCCACGTGTGACACATCACGCACGCGGCATAGCCCGGCATCGTGCCGCCGCGATCGCGCATGAAGATCGGTTCGATGGTCTTGCGAAACGACTCGACATCGGCCGGACGATGGGCCGTGGACGCGCCCGCAGCGGGCGCTGTCTGCGCCGCCATCGGTGCGGCTGACGAGAACACCACGCACGCGACACCCACGAGCATGGTGCCCGCACTGATCGCCCACGCCGTCCACGTCTGCCGTCGCGGCCGGTCTTCAATCCGCGCGCGCATGACGGCTACTCCCCGCCGCTGCGACGGGCCGTGCTCGCCGCCGGTGTGTCGTTGACGCGCGCGAGCGGCAGGATCGCCGTGCTGATGCGTGCCGGCCTGGCGCCGGTCTTGATCTTGGCGACGATCGCCAGCTTCTTGAGATCGACCGCCAGCGTGTGATCGGAACCGGAGACCGCCACATACATGTATTTGCTGTCGGGCGTCGGCGTCATCCAGTTGGCCGTGGGGCCGACTTCGACCGCGCCGATGTACTTCAGATCCGGCAGCGTCCACCCGTAGATCCGGCTGTCGAGACGGCTCGAGGCCCACAGCGACGAGCGATCCGGCAACACCTCGAGACCGTGCATGTCGCCCGCCTGAATCCCATCGGCATTCTGCTTCCACAGCGGCAGCTTCGGCGGCCACAGCATGTCCACGACCTGGTGCTTGTTCCAGTCGATCACCCAGACCGCATTGATGCCGGTCGCCTGGGCGAACATCCGTTTGACGGAACCGTCGGCGTTGGCCTCGAACGCCATCGGCCGGACCTCGTGGGTACTGCGGCCGTACTGCGTGTAGCCGGTCAGCGGCATCCCCCAGACGACCTTGTCCGTCACCGGATCGATCACCTGAATCGTCGGATCACCTGGCTCGGGATCCTCGTTGAGACCTGCGACAACGAATTTGTCGTCCGGCGTCACGTAGGTGTTGTGGACCGGTGCGAACACCGGAATGCTCCGAATCACCTTGTTCGTCGCGATGTCGATCACGTCGACGACCGCGGCGCCTTC
>DASRJR010000384.1:0-11808 GCA_035649395.1 Vicinamibacterales bacterium | reverse complement strand
CGTTCCGGCATTTCGGCCGTCGCATACGTGATGACGGCGATGGCGGCGGCCGCGCGGGAGACTTCCTCGGGAGTAATCCGTTCGACCGTATCAGCGGCGGAGTGGTGAATCACGAAGTAGCGCGCGGCGTCGCCGAGGTAGGCCATCGTCGGCACGTTCCCAGCCTGCGCGATCGGTCCGATGTCGGCGCCGCCGCCGCCGGCGGTCAACTCCGGAAACTCGATCGGCGCGAGCAACGAGACGATCTGCGACATGACGGCTCGCGCGGCCGCGCTGCCTGAGAAGCCGAAGACCGACGGCGAGAACACGCCCGAATCGGCTTCGAGCGCGAGCACGTGATTGGTCGCCTCGGCGGCGTGCTGCTCCGCGTAGGCCGCGGCGCCGCGAAGCCCGTTCTCCTCGTTGGTCCACAGCACCACCCGGACGGTTCGCCGCGGCCTGAGGCCAAGCTTCTTCATGAGCCGCAGGGCTTCCCACGTCACGACGCAGCCGACACCATCGTCCGATGCGCCAGTACCCACATCCCACGAGTCGAGATGTCCACCCACGAGCACGATCTCTTCGGGCTTCTCGCGGCCGCGAATCTCGCCAATGACGTTCGCCGATTCGACGTCAGGCTCGGTGCGCGCTTCCATCATCAGACGGAGGCGGACGAACTTGCCACGCGCGCTGAGCCGTGCGATGCGATTGGCGTCCTCCACCGAGACGGCCGCTGCGGGAATCGGCGCCTGTCCGGGCGTGTACTGCACACTCCCGGTGTGCGTCGTGCGAAGACCGATCGGCCCGATCGATCGCACCAGCACCGCCACGGCGCCATGCTGCGACGCGGCACGCGCGCCGTCGGTGCGGTAGGTCACGGTCTCGGCGTAGCCGGCGAACGGCACGTTGAAGAGCACGATGCGGCCGCGTGCATCGACCGCCTTGCCGCGAAGGTCGTCGAAGCTCGACACCACCAGCACTTCGGCCTCGAGCCCCGCCGGCGACGTGCCGACGGTGCCGCCGAGACCGAGGATGGAGACGGCACTTCGGGGCGGGTCGACGATCTCGGCGGTCTCACGGCCGCGGACCCACCGCGGGACGAGCACGCGTTCGGTACGGACGTTGTCGAGGCCGTCGGCCTTCATCGTCCGGACGGCCCATTCGATCGATCGCGCAAGGTTGTCGGAGCCGCTCAACCGATGGCCGTGCATGTCGGTCAACTCGGCGAGGCGACGCCACGCGAAGTCATCCTCGGTGGCGGCCCTGAGCAGGCGACTGGCATCGTCTCGAATCGCGTTCAGCCAGGAGTGGGGCGCCGACACGCTGTTCTGCGCTGACACGGCGACGAGGACGGCGCCGAGCGCGAGCGCAACAAGACTGGAAACGAAGGCGCGCATTGGTGGGTGCGTCTCTCCAGTCAGGAGGTCACCGCTTGAAAAAACGCAGGAAGCTCCGGTTTGGTGTCGCGAAGGATTTCGACAACGGCCTGTCGATCGGCGAGTGTGAGGGTCCGATATCGCGGCGCCTTGTCGCGGCCGGAGAGGACCTCCCACAATCGCGTGTAGACGGCATCCTTCGCGCGCTGGGGCAACCGGTCGAAGGCCGGTGTGTAGATCATGTAGCTGCAGGGATAACGGAACAGCCGACGACGCAGGTCGAACTCGCGGAGCGAGCGCCCCTTACTGTCTCGCGGACCTACCGAAGTGAAGACCTCGGAGAAGCCGGCACCGCCGCGCACCGCCCCTGCCAGCGGCGCTTCGTCCACGAACAACATGTAGTCGACCAGGTCCTTCGCCGCTTCGTTCACTCGAGCGATCGTATCGGCACTCGGGTCGCTTCCGGCAAGCCTCGCCTCCCAGCCGGTTCGCGTGATCAGATTCGTCATGTTCGTCTGATGCGCGATCAGGAGCAGCGGGACGACATCGCTATACGGCGTCGGATAGCCTTTCAGGTCGAACTGGCCCTCGACAGAGGCCAAAGCCTTGGTCGGGGCGGCGAGCGTCGACTTCCCCTTGTCGGCCGGCATCACGGGGATGTTGCCCATGTGCTTGGCGCCCCCGTGATCGCCCGTCACCCACCATCCACCCCAGCGCTGCTCGAGCGGGCTGCCGTGCACGGTCGTGAAGCCGTTGGCGTACGACAGCTCGTCGGGGATGGGATAGACGCTCTGGACGAGCAGACCGGGCACGCCGAGCGTCTCCCAGGCGAGATGACAGGCCAGGCATTGATTGTCGCGCTTCAGGCGCGGCGCCTGGCTCGGCTTCTGTTCCAACGCGTAAAAGATAACGCCCTGCTCCGGATCCTGACCGGCGACTTCGAGGATCTCGCCGCCGCGCACCCACCCGACCGCGGCGGTATCGGTGTAGTAGACGGCGCGGGGGTTGTGGAAGTTGATCAGCGGCGCCTGGAAACTCGTCTGGGAGAACACCAGCATCTGGGATTCGACAGGCACGTTCAGTGCCTTCAAGAGTGACCTCAGATACCCGCTGCCTTCTTCGAACGTCAGCGACGCCTCGCCCGCCTCGAGCCGACGATTCAGCTGGGCGATCGGATCGGAGGTGTCGGCGGTCGAATACCGAATGGCCGGGTGGTCGCGTGAGGCCACGAAGGCGTCCCGGCGTTGGGCGCCAACCGTCAGACCAAACGACAACACCAGGGCGCACACAGCGATTCCGAGCGCCACGCGGGCCATATCTGAAGGCTACCGGAGAAATTGGAAAAGTGGAAGAAGTGGAAAAGTTGAAAAGTGGGGCTCCCGGCTATGATGTTCGCGTGCCTCAGAAATCCCCGGTGTCCTTGACGACACACGACCACGTCGCGCTCATCACCATCGACAATCCGCCCGTCAATGCCCTCGGTCCGGAGGTCGTCGACGGCCTCTCGCAGGCGATCGCCGAGGTGGCGCGCGACCCAGGCATTCGTGCCGCCGTCGTGATTGGAGCGGGACGAACCTTCGTCGCCGGCGCAGACATCAAGGGCCTCGAACAGCTGGCATGGGGGAGTGAAACGGGACTACCCGAGATGCACGACCCGCTTCAACGCATCGAAGATCTGCCCAAGCCAGTGGTGATGGCCATGCACGGGACCGCGCTCGGTGGCGGCCTCGAGCTGGCAATGGCCGGTCATTATCGCGTCGCGGTGCCGGATGCGCAGATGGGGCAACCCGAGGTCAATCTCGGCATCATTCCCGGGGCAGAAGGCACTCAACGCCTGCCACGTCTCGTCGGGATGGACAAGGCGATCGAGATGTGCGTGAGCGGCAAGCCGATCAAGGCACGAGATGCGCTCGCGGCAGGACTCATCGATCGCATCGTCGAAGGCGACCTCGCGACGGCGGCGATGGCGTTCGCGAGGGAGATGGCTGAAGCCGCACGGCCCCTGCCGAAGACGCGCGATCGGATCGATCGGCTGCCGTCTCGGGAACAGCTGCCGGCGATGCTCCAGGCGGGACGGGAGCTCGCGAGAAAGACAAGGCGCAACCTCGAAGCGCCGTTGGCGGTGGTCGATGCGCTCGAGGCGGCGGCCACACTTCCCTTCGACGAGGGCTGCCAGAAGGAGCGTGAGGTCTTCTTCACGTGCGTCCGGTCGGATCAGGCGAAGGCATTGATTTACGCGTTCTTTGCCGAGCGAGGCGCCTCGCGTGTCCCGGGAGTCACCAAAGACACGCGGGCGACAACGGTCTCCTCGGTAGCCATCGTCGGCGCGGGGACCATGGGCGGCGGTATCGCGATGGCATGTGCGAATGCCGGGTTGAACGTCCGGCTCACCGACGCGACACAAGGCGCGCTCGATGCGGGACTCGCTACTATCAAGAAGAATTACGACGTGTCAGTGGCACGCGGCCGATTCACGCCGGCGATGGTCGACGAGCGCCTGGCACGGATTCAGGCGCAGGTCGGTTACGGCGGATTCGACAAGGCCGACCTGATCATCGAAGCCGTGTTCGAAAACATGGCGCTGAAGAAAGAGATCGCGTCGGCCCTCGACGCGGTTGCCAGGCCCGATTGCATCGTCGCGACGAACACGTCCACCCTCAATATCGATGAGATCGCCGCCGCCGCGCGACGGCCGGCGACGGTTGTCGGACTGCACTTCTTCAGCCCTGCGAACGTGATGCGGCTGGTCGAGATCGTTCGCGGTGCGGCCACATCCTCCGAGACGATCGCGACGGCATTGACCGTGGCGAAACGGCTGGGGAAGGTGGGAGTGGTCGTGGGCAACTGCCCCGGCTTCGTCGGCAATCGCATGATGTTCCCCTACATGTACGAGGCGCAGTTCCTGGTGGAGGACGGCGCGACGCCCGAGCAGGTGGACCGCGCGCTCACCGACTTCGGCATGGCGATGGGCATCTTCGCCGTGGACGACATGGCGGGCCTCGACGTCGCCTGGCGCGTGCGAAAGGAATTGAACCAGTTCAGCGAGCCGGGCGCACGAAAGCCGCTCGTGTCCGACGCGCTCTGCGAGATGGGCCGGTTCGGGCAGAAGGCCGGGAAGGGCTGGTATCAGTACGGCGCCGATCGGAAGGCGGTGCCGGACGCCGAGGTGCTCGCCCTGATCGAGCGCCTCGCGTCGGGCGCGGGCATCACCCGTCGCAGCTTCACCGCCGCCGAGATCGTCGAACGAACGATCTACGCGCTAATCAACGAGGGCGCCCGGGTGCTCGACGAAGGCTACGCGCTGCGCGCGGCCGACATCGACGTGATCTATCTGAGCGGATACGGCTTCCCAGCCTGGCGCGGCGGGCCGATGTTCTATGCCGATCGCGTGGGTCTGAACACTGTGTACGAGCGCGTGGCTGCGTTCCACCGCGATCTCGGCGATCGCTGGACGCCGGCACCGCTGCTCGAGCGTCTCGCCCGTGAAGGGCGCACGTTCCAGGAGTTCGACCGATCGCGCGCCGGTTCAGAGCTGGCGGCGCCCAGAGCGTGAGATGACCATCGACGTCGCCGGTACCCGGCGCATCCGACCTGTTCACATCTCGACGACCGACGCCATCGTGCGCACCGACGCCGACGGCGTCATCCACATGGTCTCGCCGCAGCCGCTCGGCCCTTACCCGGTTCGTCTGACCGACGCGTTGGACGAGTGGGCCGCGCGCGCTCCCGATCGCGTGTATCTCGCGCAGCGGGACGCGACCGGCGGATGGCGCACGCTCACGTATTGCGATGCGCGCGATCGCGTTCGCCACATTGCGCAAGCGTTGCTCAACCGGGGACTGTCGCACGACCGTCCAATCCTGATTCTGTCGGGCAATGGCATCGACCACGCCCTGCTCGCGCTGGCCGCGATGTACGTCGGCGTGATCTACGCGCCGATCGCGCCGGCCTATTCGCTGCAAGCGAAGGACTATGCGGCCTTGCGCCTCGTGTTCGAGCGGATGCAACCAGCGCTCGTGTTTGCGGCCGATGGCGCCGCGTTCGAGCGCGCGCTGCGCGAGGTCCTGCCGCGTGGCGTGGAACTGGTCACCTCCACGCCGGCGCCGACGCTCGCGTCGACGCCGTTCTCGGATCTGGAAGCCACGCCGATCGGCCCTGCAGTGGATGAGGCGAAGCAGCGGGTCGACGGCGACACCATCGCCAAGGTCCTCTTCACCTCAGGATCGACCGGGCGGCCGAAGGGCGTCATCAACACGCAGCGCATGCTCTGCTCGAATCAGGTGATGATGCGCACGGTGATGCCGTTTCTCGGCGACGAGCCGCCGGTCATCTGCGATTGGTCGCCGTGGAATCACACCGCCGGCGGCAATCACAACTTCGGCCTCGTGCTGATCAACGGCGGCACCTTCTACATCGACGAGGGAAAACCGACTCCCGCGCTGTTCGGTGCGACGGTGCGCAACCTTCGTGAGGTGGCGTGCACGGCGCATTTCGCCGTGCCGCGCCTGTACGAGATGTTGATGCCGTACCTCCAGAGCGACGCCGAGCTGCGCAACACGTTCTTCAGCCGGCTGAAGCTGCTGTTCTACGCCGCCGCCGGGCTCGGGCAGAAGTTCTGGGACGAGCTGCGCGAAGTCGCCATCCAGACGACCGGCGAAGAGATCCTCATCATGACCGGGTTCGGCTGCACCGAGACGGCGCCGTTCGCCGTCAGCACCGATGCCCGAGGTGCGTTTGCCGGAATGGTCGGCCTGCCCGCTCCGGGAATGGAGCTGAAGCTGGTACCGGCCGGAGCCAAGATCGAAGCACGCGTGCGCGGACCGAATGTGACTCCAGGGTATTGGCGCGACGAGGAGCTGACCAAGGTCTCCTTCGACGAGGAAGGCTACTGGCGAACTGGCGACGCGATGCGGTTCGTCGATCCGTCGGACCCGCAGCGCGGCCTCATCTTCGACGGCCGGCTCGCCGAGGACTTCAAGCTGTCGACCGGAACGTGGCTGAGTGTGGGGCCGCTGCGCGCGCGAATCATTCAACAGGGGGCGGGCCTGGTCCAGGACGTCGTCATTGCCGCGCCCGATCGGGAGTTCGCCGCTGCGCTGATCTTCCCCAACCTGGTGAAGTGCCGAATCGCGGCACAGCTGCCTGCCGACGCACCGCCGGACGTCGTGACGGCACACCCGGCGGTTCGCGCAGCGTTCCAGGCGGTGATCGACGAACTGGCCAAGCAGAGTACCGGCAGCTCGACGTTCGTCGCGCGCGCCGTGCTGCTCGACGAACCACCATCGCTCGACGCGCGCGAGATTACCGACAAAGGCTCGCTCAATCAGAAAGCAGTACTGCAACACCGCGCGAAGCTGGTAGACGAGATCTACGCAAGCTCTCCGGGAAAGGCCATTTTGGTCGCGGGCTCTTCGCGCCGGGCCTAAAGAACAAGGCCCGGCCTACTCGTGTTCGCCTACAAACACCGATGACAACATCAACAATTGACATCGCGAGTCTTGCGGCCATCGACGTTCACGTTCATCTCGAACACACGGGTGAGGCGACCGAGGCTGACAAGAAGGCCGCCGAGTACTTCAAGGGCGGCGCCGCGCGCGATGCGACGTCGCTCGCCGACTACTACCGTTCGCGCAAGATGGCCTGCGTCATCTTCACCGTCGACGAGACGCTCACCGGCACACCGCGTCTGTCGAACGACGAAGTCGTCGCCTTCGCGCAAGCGAATAAGGACATCGCGATTCCGTTTGCGAGCATCAACCCCACCCGGGGTGCGGAAGCGGTTCGCGAAGCGCGCCGATTGGTCGACGCCGGCGTGGTGCGCGGGTTGAAGCTGCACCCTCCCATCCAGGAATTCTTCGCGAACGATCGGATCGCCTACCCGCTCTACGAAGTGTTCGCCGAAGCCAGGCTGCCGGTCGTGTTCCACACGGGGCACAGTGGAATCGGCACCGGCATGCGCGGCGGCGGCGGGATCCGGCAGAAGTACGGCAACCCGATTTACATCGACGACGTCGCCGTCGATTTTCCTGACATGCCGATCGTGATGGCGCACCCGTCCTTCCCCTGGCAGGACGAGGCCATCTCCATCTGCCTGCACAAACCGCAGGTCTACATCGACCTGTCAGGCTGGTCACCGAAATACTTCTCACCCACGCTCGTGCAGTACGCCAACTCGCTGCTCAAGCAGAAGGTCATGTTCGGCTCCGACTACCCGCTGCTGACACCGGACCGCTGGCTCGCCGACTTCGAGAAGCTGCCGATCAAGGACGAGGTGCGGCCGCTGATCCTGAAGGAGAACGCCGTTCGCTTCTTGGGGCTCGATCGCAAAGCCAGCTGACACGTCTGTGCACGAGTGTGCACCAGAAAAAATTGGAGTCGCGCTTTCCGGTGTCCGATAACCGGTAGAGTGAGTGCTGAACCAATACACCATCGGCCAATCGCAGCGGCGTCTGCCCTGGGCGACGTGCCAGCCTTCGCTGGCGACGACTTCAAGGGTCGTAAGAAAGACCTGAAGCGGCT
Organism: Vicinamibacterales bacterium; assembly: GCA_035649395.1. Lineage (GTDB taxonomy): Bacteria > Acidobacteriota > Vicinamibacteria > Vicinamibacterales > UBA2999 > Gp6-AA40. Next base: position 3,934 of record DASRJR010000384.1, on the reverse strand, counting down.
ACAGGATTCGACACGGTCGCTCGACGGTTGGGAGCAGTATCGGGCGCTGGTCGATGCCTCGGAAGAGGCCTACGATCTCATCGATATCAGCAACCGCGAGGCGCGCTTCGCCCTCATCGTGATGGGGGCGCTCAACGCCGTCCCGTTCATATTTCTCACCCGCGGTGACGCGATCGCGGCACTGAGTCGGAACGAACGCATCGCCATGGCGGTGGTGTTCTCGGGCTACGCGATCCTGCTGATGTTTTTCATCCTTCAGGCGATCGAAGCGCTCCACCCGGGGTGGTTCAAGCCCGAGATCAGCTCGTGGTCGAACGACCGTCTCGATCACCCCGCCGGCGTACGGCACTTCGAGGAAATCATCGAGCGAACCGCCTCCGAGCATTGGGTGGCGTGGCAGAACGTGCGTCTCACCCAGTTGAACGCGGAACTCGCGGTCCAGATCCACAGCCTCGCACGGAAGAACCACGCGAAGCATCTCGCGGTGCGCCGGTTGTATCTCGGCCTGCGCGCGATGGCCGTCATGCTTGGCGCGCTGCTCCTGCTCTTCGGCATCTTCAGCTGGCTCTAGGCTCAAGGCTCGAGGCTCTACGCTCTAGTGACAGAAATCCGAACCGCTGTCGCCGATGGTGCCGTTCACCTGCAGGAATTCCCACTGATATCCGTGCGCGGTCAGCGTGAGCTTCAACAGACCGTGTGAGATCAGCTGCGCCTCGCTCAATGGGTGAAGGCGCTGGATCGAATAGAGGCCTGCGCCGCCGGTACCGACGATGAACTGGCGAATGCCCCGGAGGTCATTACGCTGGCCGTCGGGTGTCATCGGGGCGTAGCGCTCGTACAAGTGCTCGTGCGCGCTGACGATGACGTCGACGCCCTGGTCGTATAACAGCTGCCACAGTCCTGCGATGCGCGCGTTGTCACCGTTGGGGCCGGAGCTATACAGCGGGTGATGAAAGTAGGCGAGCGTGCAAGGGGCCGCGCTGGCCGTCAGCTCCGACCGAATCCATTGCCACTGGGTGGTCGTGCTGCCGATCGGCACGTTGCTGTTCAGCGATAGCACAGCCCAATCACCAGCTTTGAAACTGTAGTAGCCGAGGCCGGCGGGCCCGGCGGCGCCGCCGAAGTAGTCGAAGTACGGCTGCGCCCCGGCGGTCTCGTACTCATGATTGCCGGGAGCGGGCTTCGTCCGCGGCTTGTGCGGTCCCCAGACCGGGTCGTAACAAGCCGCGAAGTCCTCTGCGGATCCGTGCGGATATGCGAGGTCGCCGACCGCGAGAATCGTCCCGGGGAGCTCGCTGAGCATCTGGCCGGTCTGCGCCGCACCGAGCGAGCCGCACAGCCCGATGTCGCCGGCGGCGAGCACTACGGTCGCAGGGACGGTCGGGCCGGTGACATCCCAATCCCCACGAGCACACGACAGCACCGCCAGCATCGTCACGACGCTGAGTGTGCCAAAGCGTGAGCGCCTGTGAAGGCTGGCGCCGTCGCCGCGATCGGTCGGCCGGTCTGCGTTCATGTCAAAAGCGAACGACGCCGATAGCAGTTACTGGCCGGCGGCCCTGCATACAACCGCACGGTCATTCGCGCGACACACCGGAACCAATGAATCAGCTTGTTTTGAGCCGCTGCACAATCCACGCCTACGTCGCTGCAGCGCTGCTGACGGTCGCGATCGCGGTGCCCGCGTCGGCGCAGAACGGTACGCGCTCGAAACAGGACGACGGCGCTCGATGGGACGACGGCGTGTTTCGCGCCGGCGACGCCGTGCGGCTGGAACCGCACGCGAGGTTTCAGACCGATCTGCTATTGACCGACCAGGGCGAACCGATCGACGACCGATTCGAGTGGGGTCGACGGCGCATCGGCCTCGATGGCGAACTGTTCGATCGTCTCGAGTTCCAGATCGAACGCGAGCTCGAGGCCGAGTCGCCGTGGCGCGATATCTACGGCGACGTGAAGATCACACCGGCGCTGCGCATTCGTGCCGGTCGGTTCAAGGTCCCCTTCAGCATGGAGCACACGACCAGCGGATTCGCGCTCGACTTCCTGGAACGCTCGGCCGCCGTCACCGCGATGTCGCCAGGGCGCGATCTCGGCGTGATGGTGCACGGTCGTCTGGCGGAGCGGCTGGTGAAGTACGAAGTCGGCGTGTTCAAGCACACCGACAGCGTGGAGGTGCCGGTCGACGGCAATCGCGCTGACGTGACGGCGGGCTTCGGCACGATCGCCGGACGCGTCACGCTGGCACCCGTTCGCGATGAGGAAGACGGGACGACGCGGGATCTCGCGTTCGGCGTGGCGTTCGCGCGCAACACGATGCCGGAGGGCCTTTACGGTGTGACCGGTCGCGCGCTCGACGGCGAGCGGTTCTTCGACCGGATGTACGTCAACGGCGCCAGAACGCGGCTCGGCTTCGAGAGCCTCTGGTCTGCCGGCCGATTCACGTTGAAGGGCGAGTTGCTCCAGCTCATGGACGAGCGGAAACAGCAGGCCGTGACCGGCGAGGACCTCTCGAACCTGATCGTCAGGGGCGCCTACGTCACCGGCGTCTGGCGCGTCGTCGGCGAACCCGGCAAGAAGGGGACGGCCGTCGACGTCAGCGGCAGATTCGATCGTCTCGCGTTCTCGAGCGGAAACACGACGGACGAAGCGTTCACCAATCCGCGCGCCGATCACGTCGCGCCGCTCTCGCAGCGTGCCTGGACGATCGGCGCCACGTGGACCGTCAATCGGTGGGTCCGCCTGCAGGCCAATGCCGTGCGTGAGCAGTTGATCGATCCGCTCGGCGTGCGCGACCTCGCGCCGATCGCGCCATGGACGACCGTGATGCGGCTCCAGTTCGGACTTTGAGGCCGGTGACATTCATGCTTCGCGATCGCATGTCGAGAACGACCGTCGTCGCCGGTGCGGCGCTGGCGTGGGCGCTTCTCGCCGGTCCGGTACACGCCCAGACCGCCGACGACCTGTTCGACGGCGCCGTCGTGCACGGTATCCACGTCACCATGCACTCGCGCGACTGGGACGCGCTGCGCGCCAATTTCACGTCGAACGACTTCTACCCTGCCGATGTGACCTGGAATGGCCTTCGCGTGCGCAACGTCGGCGTGCGCTCGCGTGGACTCGGCAGCCGAAGCGGCATCAAGCCGGGCCTCGAGCTCGACTTCGCGCATTACAGCTCGCGCGGCCAGTTCCTCGGACTGCGTGCGCTCGTGCTCGACAACCTCACGACCGATCCCTCGATGATCCGCGAGCGCGTCGCGTTCGCGTTCATGCGGCGGCTGGGCATCCCGGCGCCGCGTGAAGTGCACGCAGAGTTGTTCGTCAACGACCAGTCGGTCGGCCTGTACACGGTCGCCGAACCGATCGACCCGACGTTCGTGCAGCGCACCCTGGGCAACGCAAACGGCGTGCTGTTCGAGTTCCACTGGGTGCTGCCCTTCTACGCGACGTTTCCAGGCGAGGACCTGGACGGATATCGACCGCTGTTCGAATCGCGATCGCCACAGCTGCTCTCGACGTTCGATCTGTACGATCCGATCCGCGAGCTGTTTCGCACCATCAACGAGGCGCCGGCCGGTCAGTTCCGCGAAGCCGTCGGCGCGCGGCTCGACTTCGACTCGACGCTGCGGCTGATCGCCGCCGAAGCGGTGCTGGCCGAATGGGACGGCGTGCTCGGATACGCGGGGATGAACAACTTCTATCTGTATCGCGACGCCGCGTCGGGCCAGAGCCGGCTGTTTCCGTGGGACGCCGACCACTCGCTGTTCGCCGTCACCTACCCGCTGCTCGCCGGTGCCAACGAGAACGTGCTGATGCGACGCGCGCTGCAGGACCCCGTTCTGCGCAACCTGTTCTTCACCTACGCCGCCGATGCGTTACGCGCGGCCGCCAACGACAACTGGCTGGTCCGCGAAATCGCCGCACAATCACAGCA
>DASRJR010000383.1:0-5629 GCA_035649395.1 Vicinamibacterales bacterium | reverse complement strand
GCTGAAATCGCCGGACAGCTCCCCCCCGCCTTCGGAGAGCTGGCCGTCGACGGCTCCGTCCCCCGCAAACGCGGAACAGGCGTAAGACAACCAGGCAATGCCGACGACGATGAGCACGTCGGGCCACCAGCGGCGAACTCGCGTGACCGAGCTCGCCGCCGGGGGCCCGAGCGGCGCGGAGGCCTCGCTCATGACGGCGGTGAGAATATCAGGCCGTTCCACGACACGGCCAGCGAAGATTGGCTCGGGCGAGTTCAGATGTTCCTGCGCCTCCGGGTTACTCTGGCGAGCGTCATGTCTGCGACCAGCACGCGACCCGCGCTTGGAGAGATCGCTCCGATGACCACCGTGCCATGGCGCGACCTGACCGTGTTCGGCACGATCGCGATCGGAACCACGACGGCGATTGCGGTCGTCACCGCTTCATTCGGGTGGACTGTGAATGCTCCGGCGTGGAGCCTGCTCGCTCCCATCGCGATGTGGGCACCGGCGTTCGGCCGATTGATCGCACAGCGCACGGTCGATCGCGGATTCACATCGACCTTGCGGCTGCGGCAGTGGGGTGTTACAGGCGCCGCGGTCATCCTGCGCCCACTTGCCTTTCCACTTCTCGTCTACGGCGTCTCCTACGTCCTGGTCTGGAGCATGGGCCTGGCTCAGTGGAGTCCCGGTGGTGGCCGATGGACCACCGGCTCACAGATCGCGATCAACGTCGCAGTCAATCTCTCGCTGCTGGGCGTCATCGGCACATTCACGGCGATGGGCGAAGAGCTTGGATGGCGGGGCTATCTCCAGCCGCGATTGGACGCCGCTGGCGTTCGCTCGAGCCTGCTCGTCGTCTGGGTGTTCCAACTGGCGTATCACACGCCGCTCATGGTGGGCGCCGGATATGCGGAGGTCGGAGGATTCTCGACCAGCCTTCTGCTCTTCGCGATCGGCGACCTGCCAATCACGTTCATCATGGCTCGCGAATCGTACCTGGCGCGGAGTCTGTGGCCAGCCATCTTCTTCCACAGCTTCCACAACACGATCTCGCAGTGGCTGTTCCCGAAGTTCTTCATCGTCGCCGGCGGGCACATCTGGTTGAACGGTGAAAGCGGCGTGCTGCCGATGCTCGGGTATGTCGTGCTCGGGCTGGCGCAGTACGTATGGATGCGACGCCACGGCATCACCTGGCAGGTTCTTGCACAGCGCCAACGCGTGAACATCTGACAACAGGTCGTTGCCCGGATTGGCGCTGCTCGCGCCCATTCTGCAAAGTCATTTCCCCGTCACAACTGTCGGATCAGAAACGCCGTGCCGAGATCACACGCGAGGGATCCTGTTTCATGTCTCGACGGTTGTCGATTGTTGCGATCGCAGCACTGACACTCATCTCGACTTCGTCTGCCTGGGCGCAGAGCGGCGCCGCGGGCGCGACCGTGGCCACGGTCAACGGCGCCGGCGCCAACGCGTGGAGCAGTAACGTCCGCGCCTCCGATGCGGAAGTGGTCTCGCTGCTCGGAGACGGCATCAAGAAATCGTCGACGCTTCGCGCGCTGACCGACCGGCTGACCAAGTCGGATGTCATCGTCTACGTGCGGCCCGACGTCATCGGCAAGAACGGAGCGCAGGCGCAGCTCAGTTTTCTGTCCTCGGCCGGCGGATTCCGGTATCTCGTCGTGCATCTGCCCGTGGGACAGTCGAAGACGCAGCAGGTGGCGATGCTCGGCTACCAGTTGCAGCACGCCGTCGCGATCGCAGACGCACCGTCGGTCAACGACTCGGACTCGCTGCGCAAAGAGTTCGAGCGCATCGGCAGGGTCACGCTGTCAGCCAACGGGCGCGACTTCACGTTCGACAGTCAAGCGGCCACGGACGCGAAACAGCGGATTCTTCGAGAGCTCTCCAGCGACGCTCCTGCGCCCGCCAGCACACGAGTCGCCACGACCGCGAAATAGCAATTGCTGCCGCTCGATGTCCGAGGAACTCCAGTTCGACCGCGCGATTGATGGAACGGCACCGGCGCACGCGCCCGACAGCGCCAGCGCCGCTGCGGTGTGTGTCTCCTGTCACGCGGCGCTCGAGACCGATTACTACTCCGTCAACGGCAATAGCGTGTGCCGCAGCTGCCGCGTTCAGCTCCTCGCCGCCACTGAAACGCCGCAGGGCGCGGGGCCACTGCTTCGAGCGGCCGCGCTCGGTGGCGCCGCCGGCGTGGTCGGCGCCGCGATCTACTACGGCGTGATCGCCGTCACCAACTTCGAAATCGGGATCGTGGCGATCGTCATCGGCTACATGGTGGGCTGGGCCGTGCGCAAAGGCGCCGGCGACCGCGGCGGGCGCCGTTTTCAGATTCTCGCGATCGCACTGACGTATGGCGCGGTCGCGCTCGCCTACACGCCGCTCGTCTTCATGGCCTCGTCCGAACGCACCAGCCAGGAGGCGGCGGCCCTTACCAAGACCGGTGCTTCGGATTCAACGCCCGCCGATGATCCGGATACTGAAACCGCGCCTTCGCCCGGATTCGTGGTCGGCCTGGTGTTCCTGTTCGGGTTCATCGCGGCGTTGCCTGTCATGATGGTGGTCGGAAGCCTGCCTTCAGGGTTGATCAGTGCCGCGATCATCTTCTTCGGCATGCGGCAAGCCTGGGTGATGACCGGCGTCCCCCATTTCGACATCTCCGGCCCCTACCGCGTGGGCACGGCCGCACCAACCGCTCCACCCGCTTGACCCTGAGCGCCCCCGAGCGACATCGAGGGATCTGCGTGGAGTGCCGGACCGAGCTGGCGCCAGATCTGCTCGCCTGCCCTGTGTGTGCTGCGCTCGTCCACGCCGACGAGTTGAAGCGGCTCGCGACCGCCGCCGACGCCGCAACACGGGGCGGGTCCGCACTGGCCGCTCGCGACGAATGGCAGAAGGCGCTGACACTACTGCCGCCGAAGTCGCAGCAGTACACCGCCGTGCAGTCGCGCATCACTCAACTCACCCGTCAGATCGAAGGGGACGGGACCAGAGCGGAATCATCGCCACGGAGCGACCAGCCGTGGTGGTGGCGCACGCTCGCGGCGTTCGGCGCCGTCGCGCTGCTGCTGGGGACGAAGTTGAAGTTCCTGCTGCTGGGGCTGACGAAGCTCAGCACGTTCGCGTCGATGTTCGCGTTCTTCGGTGTGTACTGGTCGATTTACGGATGGCCGCTCGCGCTCGGGATCGTGGTATCGATCTACATCCACGAAATGGGGCACGTCGCGATGCTGCGGCGGCTGGGGATTGCGGCGGGCGCGCCGCTCTTCATTCCCGGCATGGGCGCGGTGGTCATGCTGAAACAGCACATCACCGACCCGCTCGTCGACGCCAAGATCGGACTGGCCGGACCCGTGTGGGGGCTTGGCGCGGGGCTCGCGGCGGCCGGCGTCTACCTGCTCACCGGCGCGCCGATTTGGTTCGCGATCGCTCAGATCACCGGGTTCCTCAATCTGTTCAACCTCACGCCGATCTGGCAGCTCGATGGATCGCGCGGCATGCACGTGCTGTCGCGCAGCGAGCGTTGGACAGTCGTGGTGGCGATTGCGGTCGCCCTGCTGCTCACCGAACAACGGCTGCTCTTCATCGTCGGCGCCGTCGCCGTGTGGCGCGCGCTGCAGCGCGACGCCGGCCCCGGCAACGCGCGCGTCGTCGCCACTTTCGTGATGTTGGTGATGGCGCTCTCGCTGCTCGCGAGGGGAGTCAAATGAGGACCTGAATGTTGATTGGTGATTCTTGATTTAGTGCTTCGTGCTTGATTCGCCAGCCTTCAGAAATATTTTGAAGGTCGTCCCCTGCCCCACGTCGCTCACGACCTCGATGTGACCGTCTGCCTGTCTGACAATGCCTTCGACCACGGCCAGTCCGAGCCCCGTGCCCTTGCCCGCGTCTTTGGTCGTGAAGAACGGCTCGAACATCCTCGCCTTGGTCGCCGGTGTCATGCCGCTGCCGGTGTCGGTCAGGGACACGGTGACGTATCGGCCAGAGGCCGACTCGCGCTCGTCGGAATCGGGGGATTCGTCGAGGATCGTGTTGGCGGTCTCGATCGTCAGCTGACCACCGTCGGGCATCGCATCTCTCGCATTGATGGCCACGTTCACGAGCACGCGCCCGAGCTGATTCGCATCGGCCCGAATGTCCCACAGGTCGGGTTGCAGCCGAGTCACGACCGCAATGCCGTCGCCAACGGCACGCCGCAGCATCGTCTCTATGCTCGACACGATGGAGTTCAGATTGACGACCGCCGGCTCCATCACGGTGTGACGGCTGAACGTGAGCAGCTGTCCCGTCATGGTGGCTGCCCGGGTCGCCGCCAGTCGAATCTGCTCCAGATCCATGCGCGTTTCGGGCGTGGCCTCGGTGAGCAGCACATCGGCGTGCCCGCCGATGACGGTCAGGATGTTGTTGAAATCGTGCGCGACGCCGCCGGCCAGCTGCCCGAGCGCCTCCATCTTCTTCGCCTGGGCGAGCCGGTGTTCGAGCGTGCGCTGCGTCCGTTGTGCCGCGAGCAGCTGTTGGTCGCGTCGGCGGCCCACCGCCAGCTGCAACGCGATCACGAGAACGAACGCGGCCAGGCTGCCCGTCCCGAGGTACGGCAGGGAGACCGATCGGATGTCGACGAGCGCACCAGAGACGACCGGCACCACCGTCCCGAGCGCGGCCATGATCAGGAGCACGCCCGTCACGCGATCGCGCGTGATCAGCCGCATAGCGCAGCCGAGCGCGAACACCACGACCGACCCGATCAGCGCATAGACTGCTGGCACCAATACACTGCTCGGTGAGCGATCGAGCAGCGAGATGGACTCGCCCCAGGGGAAGGTCACACGCCGGATTCCGGTGATGGCGCCACCGAGGAGCGAGCTGTTGAAGACCACGACGACTGCCGCCGCCGACGCGGCCATGGTCACGAACCAGAGATACGCCCGCGCCCGTACTTGCGCGATCTCCGCGTACAACCAGGCGAGCGACGCAAAGCTCATCAGTCCGCAGAGCACGCGCACCCGCTGCGCCACGCGAGCCTGCTCGATCGCGTCCGTCGTCGCCAGCACGAGCACCGCCACCGACTGAATTGCGCCGATTCCGCAGACCGCCGCGAGCAGCAACAGCGTCCACTCACCTCGCGATCGCCGCCACAGCGCGAGCGACGACACCGCGGCGAACGCAAACACCCCTGAGACGAACGCGAGACTGAATGCGTAAAGTCCCATTGGCGATGGTAACCGATCCGTGTTACGCCGCGGGCTTGAGCGCGTTGACGACGCCAACTCGCCGGGCCGCAGGTCGCAGTGCACGTCGTCGACGGTTTGCCCGCTCCACTGCGCGATCGCTGCACCGTCGACCGGCGGCGACATCATCCGACGGATTTGATGACGCAGCTGTCGACGTGCGACGTCGTGATCAGCATGCGGCTGCACGGCTGCCTGCTCGCCATGATCGCGGGCACACCGGCGATGGGATTGGCGTACGAGTCGAAGACGCCGGAGATCCGGGGGCCGCCGTCATGGTCGGCCCTCGCGCGGCATACGGGCAATCAACGCACCGTACAAGCGCGTTCGTGCTCCGACATCGAGCGGGCGAACCCAGTCGTATCCGAGTCGGCGCCACTCCGCGGCCGCGGGGTCCA